>JABSPI010000083.1 GCA_013214365.1 Erythrobacter sp. | reverse complement strand
GATGACGGCTCTGAAAAGAGCATTGCAGGCGCCAAGGCACCGATCCAGATCATCATCTCGCAGTCGAAAAAAGCCGCGGCTTTAAAGGACCCCGCTGCGCGCTTCGGGCTTGCCGGCGCCCTGCCCAGCAAGCGCGGCATGGCATGGGCGTTTGCCGCAAGCATTTTGATCCTGCTGTTGAGTGTGCCGATTGTCAGTCACCTTATCCGCTCTCCGGTAGAGAATGATCCGAACAATCTCGATCAGGGGCAGGTATTGATGGATGCATCGTGGAGCACGGGCGAGCTGAGCATGTTGCACCACGATCTCGAAGGCAATTGCGAGGCATGCCACGTCACGCCCTTTGTCTCGGTGCAGGATGAGACCTGTATCTCATGCCACGAAGAGCTCGGCGAGCATGCCAAGATGGACCGGCTTCAAGAAGGCATGGCCCCGCTCAGCGCTGGCGATGCGATCCAGTGGTCGATTGCGGAGACACTTGGCAAGGAAGGGCCGCTGGGCTGCGTGTCGTGCCATATCGAGCATGAGGGCAAGGTGCGTTTTGCCGGATCAAATGAACAATTTTGTGCCGATTGCCACGACCAACTCGACACCAGAATAACGCGCCCGCAATTTGGCAATGCAGCCGATTTTGGCGAAAAGCATCCCCAATTTCGGCCGTCTATTTACACCGCACATTTCGCCGATGGCCCCGCGCGCATATCGCTGGACGACAAGCCGGTCGAACAAAGCGGGCTTAAATTCCCGCATGACGACCATATGGATATACAAGGCGGCGTGGCGCGCATGGCGATCAGCCTCAAGCAATATGGCAAGCCGCTCGAATGCAGCGATTGCCACACCCAATGGTCCTCCAAAGAACGCGAGGCGATGATTACGGGTGGGCTATCGGATGATGCGATCGCATTGCTGGGCGATGTGAAATGGAGCGATATTGAACGCACAAAACTCGCCAGTGTCGGTCTGAGCGAGAAACGGGTGCAGGATCTGGGCGACTACAAGCCGGTGGTGATGGAAGACGCCTGCGAGAGCTGCCACAGCCTCGTTTTTGAGCGGACCGGGGGGCAGTTTCGCTCGCTTAGCCACGGCGATGTGGACACTTTGATGGCGGAGTTGGCAGCGATGGATCGCGGTGGCCGTATGGAACTCGCGGCTGGACGCGGACGACCAGGGCAATTCGCCCGAGGCGGGCGCTATTACACCAATTTCGGCCGTCCGGTGAGCGACTATATTGCGATCAATCGCGCGCTCGAAGAAACCGGCGTATGCGGCGAATGCCACATCCCCACCACTACTAATGGGCGGCGCGACCTGACCCCTGTTAATCTGCCTGACCGGTTTTTGATGAAGGGGGCTTTCAATCATAGTGCCCACGGCGACGATGTGGCCGAATGCGCTGATTGCCACGCGACCTCGCAATCAAATGCGGCGACCGATCTATTGATCCCCGATCTGGAGAGCTGCCGCGATTGCCATTTGGGCGAGACCGCCGTCAAGACGGAGGAAATCGTCCCATCAGGCTGTGCGATGTGTCATGGCTATCACACGCCTACAGCCCCCTGGCGACCCGAAGATCATCCCGCCTTCCCGGCCGATCTCCACGGAAAAGAACCCAATAACACTGTTGCAGCGGCGTTTGGCAGTATAAAACCCTAGCACAAGGCGAGGGGAGACGCGGTGTGCTGATCGCACAGATCACAGACACGCATGTGGGCTTTGAACCACAGGCCGGCGAAGACGAATTCAATGTCGCTCGCCTGCGCAGCGTATTGGCGCACTTATGCAGCCAGCTGATGCACCCCGACATGTTGATCTTAACCGGCGATTTGACCGATGGCGGGCAACCCGAATGCTATGCGCGGATCAAGCGATTGGTCGCACAATGCCCCTTCCCCGTCCATGTCATCCCGGGCAATCACGACAACCGTGAGGAAATGCTCAAGGCATTCAGCGATTGCCCCACCCATGACGGCTTTGTCCAATTTGCGATTGAAACCTGCGAAGCGTCTGACCCGCTGAGAGTGTTGTGCCTCGATACGTTTGAACCGGGCCGGCATGGCGGGGCCTTTTGTACAAGCCGCGCCGCATGGCTGGCCGAACAACTCAGCAACCACCCTGATACGCCGACGATTATATTTATGCACCACCCGCCGCTAGCGGCCGGCATTGACTGGATGGACCCGTGCGAGAACGAACCGTGGCTCAAGCGCTTTTGCGAGACAGTCAGAGGTCATAAGCAGATCATCTCGATCCAGGCGGGCCATTTGCACCGCCCAGTGCAAGCCATGGTGGAAGGCATCCCGATTTGCGTCAGCCCGGCAGTCGCTCCAGCGGTCACGCTTGACCTGCGCCCGGTAGATACACATGCGGCCGACAATCGAGCGATTGTGGCCGCTGAGCCTCCCTCCTACAGCCTGCATTTGTGGCGCGGAGGCAATCTTGTCTCGCACTTCCAACCGGTGGGCAATTGGCAAACGCTGGCCCGCTATGAAGAGCACCTTGAACCGATGATGCAGAACATGTTCTCCGAACGCATCTAGCGCGGTCGGACAGCATTTGGGTCAGCAAAGCTCAAAAGTTGGAACCGGTCACAGCCACTCGACCCGCTCTCAAGTCAATATGACTTTGCACTCATTGCGCGCCCGCAGGCGCTTGCATGACTGGCCTTGCTTGATTGGCTGCACGCCGCCTTGAAGAAGGGGCCCACGGATTGTCGCGACCAACCCAGCTGGTCATATCAACGTCATCGGTCACCCGCCAAACGCGCCCTTCACGCCCCTCCTCACAGGCGGTCAATTCACTGGCATCGCCATCAAGCCGAGGCCGGGTGAAGAACAATTGCTCCATCTCGCAGCGGTTGAAGGGCCGCGAACCAAGCCGTCCGAACACCGCCATCTGCCCGCCGGTTTCATCAACCGCACGGTCCCGGTCGAGCCCCTTGGACAGAGCAATCGCCGGACTTGGCGTGCGCGCCCAAGCGATCATTTCAGGTTTGGGCGCCGGGCTAAAGCCATAGAAGTTGCGCTGGCTATCCGGGCTGGTCAATTGCAGCACTTTCAAACCGTTCCTACCGTCGGCGACATAGGCAAACAAAGTCGCATTGGTCGACCCGACGATCACGTCATGTGTATCGTTGAGCTCACCACCAAGCGTGACCTGTTGATAGAGGCGCGGCGCGCGCGGATTAGTGACATCATAGATCATCAATCCCTGCCCCTTTGCCGCGACATAGGCATAGGTGCGAGCGACATAAATGCGCTGCGCATCATCAAGCGCAACGGTGGCTTCGGGCACTGCCACGGGCGTGTCCATCCGGGTGACATCAAACACTTTGAGCCCTTCGGCATCGGTCACCCACAAATAGCGGAATTGTATGGTTGAGGCGCGCGCATCATCCATCGCAACCACCGCTGTCACCCGCGGGGCAAGACAGCTTTCGCGCGGATTGTCCGGATCAAGCTCGCACTCTTCCTGGTAATGCGCGGTCGCCGGATTGTCGGGGACGTCCTTGGGCAGATAGACAACCACCAATCCGGCATCGGCGGTGATATAGGCATAATCGCCAGCCAGAGTGATGTGACGCGCCCCGTTCAAAATACCATCGGGGTTCCACGCATCCGACCCGTCAGGGAAAATGGCCCGTTTGAAGAAGTTGTCGCGCAGTTCGCCATCAGCCAGCGTATTGATATCGACCGCGATCAACCCTTCGACGCTGTCGGTGACAAAGGCGTAGTCATAGACTGGGCTGAATGGCTGCTCCTGATTAACCTCGCGCATTTTGGCAGTGTTGCGCTCTGGCGCGATCGGTTGCGTGGTGGCGACGGCCATGCAGGTTGCGTTTTCGGTCTCGACATGGGTGTCATGACCGAGCGGCGAAAACGGTGCAGTGATGATCCGCTCAGACACGCCCTTATTCCCGATCGAGGCCACATCATAGGCGCGGAAGCCGCCTCTACCTTCAGCGGTGAAGAGATATTCGCCGCGCAATTGCAAACAGGTAACGCGGTCGCGCGTGCCTTCATGCACATTGACAAATTCCTCAAACGGCTTGGTCTCGCCCGACAGATCGCCGTCAAAGGCCTCGCCGCGGACCCAATTCTTCAGCTCGCGATCATTGTCCTCGACATGCATGCGCCAATAATCAGGATAGGAATAGCGGTGCAGATAGGAGCCCAGAACAGCTTGAGGCTCATCATATTCGGTGACCCTCACCGCGCTGATCCCGCCTTCGAGCCCGGTCCAGGCATGCATCCCGACAAAGTTCACGAAATTGGTGCCCAGCAGCATCAATTGCGACATGATCGCATTGTTATCTTCAGCCTCGGAGATGTGACAATCCGAACAGGTCTTGGTCTCCTCACGCCGCACCGTATGCGGGAAATGCGGGGCAAAAGCCTGGCTTGAAAACCCGATTGCCGAAATTGGCGGCTGCTGGATATAGATCCGCTCGCGATTGATATTGGTCGATGACAGAACCAATGCAGAGGACGAGCGCACCGGCGCGATCTGGTTGTCCTTGGTGGTTTGGTGCACGCCCAATTGGAACATTTGATCGCGCGCAACCTGCGGGTTGTAGGAGGCGAAATTGCGGGTCGATTTGCCCTCATAACGATGCGACTTGGTTTTCCAATTGGCTTCAATCGGCAAATGGCAACCGCCGCATGATGTCGTCCACGACAAGTGGCAGGTAAAACACGCCATCTCATCATCACGGTGCGCACGGTCCTCAACCGCAATGCCATCGCCAAATTCAAAGAGACCGGTGTCATCGCCCTTAGCGCTCATCAATTTGGCGCGGGCGGCCTTGGGGTTGAAACAGGCATCACCCGGCTTAACCCCCTCGCTCGCGCAGAGCGGCAAATCGGGATTAACCGCATCCTTGGTCAGGCTGACCTGCCATTCCAATTCCGGATCAAGCAACGAGCGCTGCAGCAAAACCTGACGGCCATCACGCTCCACCCATTCGAACCGCCTTTGACCATCCGGATTGCGCAGGAGCGCAAGATTGTGCCCCTCGGGCGGAGCGGCGGGACCGCTGGTGCGCAAAGTGGGGTAGGCATCGGCGGTGCCGTGGCAATCCTTGCACCCAATTTCGATCGCATTGGCAACTTCGCCATAGATCAGGCCATTGCCATGCGTGTCCTGTTCGAAATGGCAATCCACGCATTGCATGCCCGCTTCGGCATGGATGCTCATCATATGGACCGCTGTGCCGGGATTGTTGGTGCCGTTATTGGCCGGATCACGTTCCACATCGACGAAGAGGTCTTCATCATCCTTGCGCCAACGTTGGCGCCAGCGTTCCTCGTGATAGGCGAATTGTTCAGGCGTGTCGGTTTCCGCGTTGCCCGGGCGCAGAATTTCACCCTCAGCATCGAGCAGATTGCCTTCACGGTCGCGTTTGAAAATGCCGCGGAAATTCCATCCGTGACCGTGGTAATCGGCAAATTGGGTGGTCTCCAGGTGCGGGTTCAATTCGTAAACATTGCGCAGAAAATCGAGATCGCCCCACATTCCCCGCGGCGCGGCGGCCTCGGGGTTGCGGTCAATGATTGCGCGCACCTGCTCGGCCGTTGGGAAACGCTGGCTTTTATAGAACGCTTCATATTCGGCATCGCTCATACCCTCGGGCCGCGGCGTGGTGTTTTCCGGCCCCGGCCACATAAAGGGCGCATCGCTCTCATAATCCCACATCGTGTAACCCAGATAGGAATTGAGGAAGATGTTGGGCTGGTGCATGTGGCAATTCATGCATTGCGAGGTCGGGATGGAGCGGGTGAAGACGTGCCGCAAAGGATGGCCGCTTTCAGGAATGGGCGCGCCGCTATGGCCACCATTATTTTCGGCGTAATCCCCGCTATCGCGATTATCCTGCTCTGCGTCATTGGGCCCTTTGAGCGCGCCGTGCCCCGATCCACCCGATGCGCCCTGCCCGCTTAAACCGGCGAGCCCGCTGCTTGGTTGATCCCCTCCATAGTCAGAACCATGATCGTCATAAGCCTCACCCGGGATCCGTCCGCCTTCGCCAGCCGAATTGCGCGAATAACACTGCATCGCGGCGGATGCGTTGGCATTGGCCGCCGGATTGATACAGGGGTCGACCGTCACGGTCTGACCATCGCGGCCATATTGAGCATAAGTCAAAGAGTGGCGCGGTTCGCGGTCATTGGCGTAGATCACATGGCACGAAGCGCAGCCCGAATGGCGGTAATCGCCCGGCTGATCATTGGTCCCCATAAACCAGGTGAACGGATCGTTGAGGCGCGTCTTGTGGATATTGAGCGCAGGGATCGCCACCCGCAAACCGGTACCGGGCCCGCGGTTTGATTGCTTGAGATCAGGCCGGCCCGGCTCTTCCAACCGCTGTATCAGGCCGGTTGGATTGGGCAGGCCGATTTCGGGAAATTGTGAAAGGATATTGCGTCCACCGCGTTCAAAGACACGGAACACATCGGCCGGCGGCAAAACATGCCAGGTCGGCAGGGGGTAAAGCTGCGCCAACACCCCGCGATCGCGCTGTTCCTGAGACAATTCGTCGCCCTCGCCGTATGCAGGTGAGGAAATGACATTGCCAACGCTCGCAATCGTCGCGGTTTCCCCGCTGCGGGTATAGGCCTCGCCCAAAATGTAATTCTTGAACGGCAAAATGCCATTATTGTAGCTCGCCCCACCCCACAACATGGCGCCGGTTGCCATGATCGAGCGTTCTGCACTTTCGATCGCTTGGATGTGGCACGACCCGCAGGCCTCACGCGCAACACGGTAATCCGACGGGTTCACGAATTTCACGAATTCGGGCGATTCCTTGTTCAGCAAGGCATAAGAGCGTTCAGGATTGGCTGATGAAGGGAAATGCCAGCTGTCGGGATATTTGGGCAGGACATGCGCGCTGTCGCGTGCGGCGGTGTAATCGGGGTGATCATAGGGCAGCTGCGGGTTGCCCGCGATCGCGGCATTACCGCCGTGGCAATCGGTGCAGCCCAGCACAACCGCACTGCTTTCATGCATGGTGGGCGCATCACTGGCCCGGTGGCAGGTCAGGCAACCTTCGGATTTGGCATCGGCCTCTGCCTGTGTCTGTCGCGCCGGTGCGGGGGGCACCAACACGCCCATCTTGTAATAATCGCGATAGACCGCCCGCTCGCCATCAGCAGCCCGCGTCTCGGGCTGGAAAATCGCGATACCAAGCAAAGCCGCCGCCACAATCAGCAACAGCTGGGCCGGTGCAAAGCGCGAAATGGTCAAGATCCGATTGCCCACCATCAATAGCTCAATGTCACATTAGCCAGCACCGAGTAAAACTCGTTCTGACCGCCAAGATTGTCGAACAGGTCCCTAAACCCGTCCCCCGAAATCAGTGCAGCGCCCGAGAGGCGAAATACGATATTCTGATTGGCCTTGGGCCGCCAGATCGCCGAGGCCGAGAGATCATATCCGATTTCGGACGGTATTGATCCCTCGATCCGAAGATTTTCGAGTGTTGCGGTGTCCTCGAACCACAAATGGTTGGCATTCGCGCTCAACCGAAATTCCGGGGTCAGATCAAAATCGGCCCCTACCCCGACCAGCCACAGGCCGGGATTGTTGAAATTGGATTGCCCTTGCTCTTTCGACGAGCGCAAATTGTTGAGGATCCCATTGCGACCATTGACCGAAACCGCGCGACCGCCCCCTGCAAAGGGGATCGTTTGACGTATCCAATAGGATGTGTCAGCCCCGGCAAAGACAGGGTTTTCAAAGATCGCGTCGAAACCGGTTTCCTTGTCATCATATGGGTCGCTATCGCCGCTTTGATACAAGCCCGACAACCGCATCCGGATCCAGTCGCGATCATAGCTCAGCTCAACCGCGCCAAATTGGGCGTCGATATCGGCGGGCACACCGGTGAAGAAATTGTTGCGATCCTCGCCCAGCGCCCAATAAGCGCTGGCTGTGACATTGATCCGTCCGATCCTGCCATCGG
>JABSPI010000082.1 GCA_013214365.1 Erythrobacter sp. | reverse complement strand
CGCGGCCAGCCTTTGCGCCGTGTCCTGTTCCAATCAGGGCGCCTCGGACAGCGGTGAGAAAACCAGCCAGCTTGCCGGCCGGGTGGATGCAGGTCCGATCAATTACACGCTCGAAACCGTGGCTGACGGGCTCGATCACCCTTGGTCGCTGGCTTTTCTTCCTGCCAGCGAAGGTGAGGCCGGCGACATGCTGGTGACCGAGCGTACCGGTGCCTTGTTGCGGATTGGGCCGGATGGCTCGAAGACACAAATCCATGATTTTAATCAGAATGGCGACTTCCCCAACGCCCATCATGGTGATGGAATTCAGGCGGGCGTCTTCGACGTTGTTCTGCATCCCGATTTCGAAACCAATTCGAAAATCTACATCGCTTTCGCCGGTAAACAGGAAGGCGATGAAAATACGCTGATCCTGATGCGGTTCACCTATACCGGTGATGCGCTGTCTGATGGCGAGCAATTGTTTGCCGCCTCGCCAAGCCGGGTCCAAGGCAACCATTATGGCGCGCGTCTTATCTTTTTGCCTGATGGGACGTTGATAATGCCGGTCGGTGATGCTTTTCACTTCCGTGAGGAAGCGCAGACCCTCGACAATCATTTCGGCAAGATCGTGCGTTTGAACGATGACGGATCTGTGCCCGCCGACAATCCATTTGTGAACGAGCCGGGGGCATTGCCGGAAATCTGGACATACGGGCATCGCAATCCGCAGGGGATCATTCTCGCGGCCGATGGCCGGGTGCTCGAAAATGAGCACGGGCCCGCCGGAGGTGATGAGATCAACGAGATCAAACCCGGCCGCAATTATGGCTGGCCCACCGCGACCTATGCGCTCGATTATTCTGGTGGACGCGTGTCTCCGTTCGAGGCCTTCGATGGCACAGAGCAGTCGCTGGTCCATTTCACCCCGTCGATCGCGCCGTCAGGCTTTGCGCAATATTCGGGTAAGGCTTTTCCCGATTGGCAAGGGGATCTGTTTCTTTCCGCACTTGCGCTCCAACATGTGCGCCATGTCAACATGAACGCGGATGGATCGCTCGGCGAGCAGGCGGAGCTGTTCGGGGAATTGGAAGTGCGTTTTCGCGATGTGCGCACCGGCCCTGACGGCTTCCTTTACCTGCTGACCGAAGAGGGCGGCGGTCAAAGCCGGCTTTTGCGCGTAATGCCCCAATAGCGCAGAGCGGTTTTTCGAGGAACGTTTTGACCAAACACGGCGTTGGCTGAATTATGAAATTTGCGCGCAGCAATCCTTGACCGCTCGGGTCGCTTTTTACAAAGCTGCGTTGGCGAATAAGGGTCGCACAAGATCACACAGGGGTTACGAATTATGCGAGGGTTCATTGCGCAACTGGCGGCATTTGGGGCTGCTATTTGGGCCGTCTGTGCTCCATTGCAGGCGCAAAGTTTCATGGCTGGTGATTTTGACCCCGCCATTCCCACGGTGACGCAGGTTTTGGACCATGAGCCGGGCGCGCGCATGTCCACCTCGGCCGAGGCGTTGACCTATCTCAAGGCGCTTGCGGAGGCTGCACCCGATCGCATGAAGGTGGTGCAATATGGCGAAAGCTGGCAGGGGCGCCCGCTCACCTATGCATTGTTCACCGCGCCTGAGAATTTTGCTCGGCTCGATGCGATCCAATCTGATTTGGGGGCGATTGCTGCGGGTAAACCGGGTAATGGCAGCGCTCTGCCGGTCACATGGCTTGCCTATTCGGTGCATGGCAACGAGGTGTCGAGCACAGATGCAGCNTTGATGATGGCCTATCATCTTCTCGCTGCGCGCAATGATCCGCGCGTGCAACAGATGATGGAGCGGACCATCATCGTAATTGATCCGGTGCAGAACCCNGATGGCCGCGACCGGTTTATTGCCAATTTCCGAACGAATGTCGGCATCGAGCCGCGCATGGATCGCCAAGCCGCAGAGCACGACGAAGGTTGGCCATCGGGGCGGGTCAATCATTACATGTTTGACCTTAATCGCGACTGGTTTGCGCTGAGCCAGCCCGAGACCCGTGCTAAAGTCAAAGCGATGCTTTCATGGAGCCCGGTTGTGGTGGCCGATATCCATGAAATGGGAGGGGATCAGACCTATTTCTTCAATCCGGCAGCAGAACCGATCAGCCCGAACATCACCGCCTCGCAGCGGCGCACATATGATCTGATCGGGCGCAGCAATGCGGCTTATTTTGATCAGATCGGAGAGCCCTATTTCACGCGGGAAATCTTCGACCTGTTTTATCCGGGTTACGGCGATACGTGGAATGCGCATCAAGGTGCAATCGGCATGACATTTGAGCAAGGTTCGCCGCGAGGGCTGGTGTTCGAACGACGCGATGGATCGGTGCTGACTTACGCTGATGCTGTGCGCAATCATTTTGTCGCGAGCTTTTCAACTGCGGATGCAGTGGCAAACGCCGCTGACCAGTTTCTTTCGGATTACGCGGCCTATCGCCGTGAGAATGTGCAAGGGGCAGCTGGACGCGGTGCTTACATTATTGATCTGGGTCAACGGCGCTGGAATGCTGAGGCGCTCGGGCGCCGTTTGGTGGCTCAAGGTATCGCTGTGTTGCGTTCAGATGTCTCTGCCAAGGTTTGTGGTCGGTCCTACCCGAAAGGCTATCTCGCTGTACCGCAGGCGCAACCCTCAGCCAGGCTTGTGCGGGCATTGCTCGATCGCAACACTGAATTGCCGCGTGAATTCATAGAGGAGCAGGAGCGCCGCCGAAGCGGGGATTTGCAGCATGAACTCTATGATGTGACCGCATGGTCGGTTGGCTTGATGTCGGGATTGGATGTGGAACTGTGCGGGTCGGTGCCGGCAGGGTCACCCCTAGAGCAGCAATCTCCGATCGCATCTGTACGCGCGGGCTCGGGCACGTTTGGTGTTGCGGTGCCGTGGACCGATAGTGGTCAGGTGCGCCTTGTAACCCTTGCGCTAAGGGCNGGCTTGGTCGGTCGCTCCACCGACGAGGCCTTCACTCTGGATGGTCGCACCTTCCCTCGTGGCACGGTGATCTTTGCCGCGGGCGCCAATGAAGAGGGCGCTTTGGAGCGGCTTGAGGCCTTTTCAAGCGAAGTGGGCGGCGAGACCGTTCGCCTCCAGTCGAGTTGGGTGGAAAGTGGTCCCAATCTTGGGTCAAGCAGTTTCAAGAACCTCATGCTGCCAAATGTGGCGATTGCTTGGGATGAAGGTGTGTCGCAATTGAGCGCTGGGGCTTTGCGGTTCGTTTTGGAACAGAGGATCGGCTTGCCGGTCACGCCGATCCGCACCAATCTCCTCGCTGGTGCTGACCTGTCAGATTATGACGTCGTTTTGGTCCCAGAGGGGGCGCCGGCACGGATTTTGGGCGATAGCGGCCTTGCCAATATGCGCGCCTTTGTGGAGCGCGGCGGAGTGGTCGTGGCCATCGGTCGCAGCCTTGATGCCTTTGCGAGCGGCGACAAGCCTATGCTCGCCGTTAAGCGCGAGGCGGCGCTTGGCCTCGTTCCCAATGGCGACGATGGCGATGTGAAAGGCGGTTTGACCGAGGCCCTCGAATTGGAGAGCGAGGCTGATTATCGCGCCTTGATCCAGAATGAAAACGCACGGCCCGACACTTTGCCGGGCGCATTGTTGAATGTGGTTCCAGACACCAATTCATTCCTATCGGCTGGCTACGATGGAGGGGCAGTGGTTAATGCCACGGGATCTGACGTCTATACCCCGCTCAACCTCGCTGATGGCGTCAATGCCATGCGGTTTGCAAATGCCGATGATTTGGTGGCGAGCGGCTATGTCTGGTCGGAGAACCAGCGTCAGCTTGCGTTCAAGCCCTATCTGATGGCGCAGCGCACCGGCGCGGGGCTGACGATTGGGTTTGCACATGACCCATCCACACGCGGCTATCTCGACGGTCTTGACCTGCTGCTGGCCAATGCCGTCTTGGTGGCTCCATCGCGCGTGCGTTAAGCATTAAATCCATGTTTGAGCGACAGATCACCCCTAGCCGTGCTCTGTGCATTCAATTAGGCTCCAGAATCGAGGGATAATGATCTGGGAGTAGGTTGGTGTTATGCTGAACAAGTTGTGGCGCAATACGGTGTTCGCAGCGCGCATGGTTGCGGTTTTACGGCAGGTCAAAGACCTGCAGCCTGAATCAACCGTCACTATTGCAGATGATTTCGAAGCAACAGTCGACCAATACCCAGATAAACCTGCCTTTATATTCGAGGGCGAAACCACCACCTATGCCCAGTTCGATGCGCGGGCCAATCGGATTGCGCATTGGGCGATAGCCCAAGGGTATAAGCGCGGTGACTGCGTCGCCCTCGTGCTCGAAAATTGCCCCGATTTTCCAGCGGTTTGGTTTGGGTTGGCAAAGATCGGTGTGATCACTGCACTGATCAACACCAATCTCGAAGGGGCAGGTCTTGCCCACTGTATTTCTATTGTCGACAGCAAGGCCATCATCGCATCGGGCATCCAAGCTGAACGGGTTAAAATGATCCTGCCCGACTTGTCTGCCCCGCCGGTCCTCTGGGACTTTGACGGAGTTGCAGGAGACAATCTCGAGGTGGCATTGGCGGATCAGTCTGCCGCGCGCCCCGACCCCAGCCTTAGAGAAGGTCTGCTNGGCGGCGATATTGCGTTGTTCATTTATACCTCGGGAACAACGGGTCTGCCCAAAGCTGCCAAGATTACTCAGATGCGGGTCCGGATGACCGCGCGCGCCTCCAAATTCCTGGCCGACATCAATCCTTCAGACCGGGTTTATAATGTTCTGCCATTATATCACATGACTGGCGGATGCATGGGGTTGGCAGGGCCTTTGACCTATGGCGCGACGCTGATTTTGCGGCGCAAATTGTCGGTTTCGGGTTTCTGGGATGATGTCACCGATCATGAGGCCAACAAGTTTGTCTATATCGGTGAACTGTGCCGATATCTTATCAATGCCGCGCCCCATCCTAAAGAACGCGCACATAGGCTCGAGATGGGCTACGGCAATGGCCTTCGCGGAGAGGTTTGGCGGCCTTTTGTAGAACGATTTGATGTCGGCTCAATGCGCGAATTTTATGGCTCGACCGAAGGCAATGTTTCCTTCTTCAATTTTGACGGAACGATCGGTGCGATCGGACAATTGCCTGAATGGGCGGGTCGCAAAATGGGGATGGCGATCGTCAAGTTTGATGTGGTCGAGGAACAACCAGTGCGCGGCGCCGACGGGTTTTGTCAGCGCGCCGGAATTGATGAGGCGGGCGAAGTGCTTGGCCGGATCGGGACCAGCAGCCGTGAGGATTTCGGCGGCTATCACGACAAGAAGGCAACCGAGGCCAAAATCCTGACCGATGTGTTCGAAAAAGGGGACCGGTGGTTTCGCACCGGCGATCTGATCCGCCGCGATGCGCAGGACTATATCTATTTCATTGACCGGATCGGCGACACCTTTCGGTGGAAAGGCGAGAATGTCGCCACAAACGAGGTGTCGGATGCGATTTCAACCTATCCCGGGGTTGAGCTTGCCAATGTCTACGGCGTTGAAGTTCCCCATGCCGAAGGACGCGCGGGAATGGTTGCGATGACCGTATCCGATCAGTTCGATATGAGCGGGTTAAGCGCTCACCTTGCGAAACATTTGCCCTCTTATGCCGTGCCTATGTTCGTGCGTATCCAGCCTGAGGCTGAAACAACCGGCACGTTCAAATTCCGCAAAGTCGACCTCGTCAAGGAAGGGTTTGATCTTGATGCGGTCAACGACCCGCTCTGGTTTCTTGAGCCTGGCGCGGATGGGTTTGTTGAGTTTGCGTCTGCGCATGCGCAGCGACTGGCAAACGGGGATTACCGTTTGTAAGCGTTCCGGATGTGATGCGGAGGCGACGCGCCTGCGTGTTCATATGAAGGTGCGCCGCTGCCGGTTAGAGCCTAAACCTTGCCGCGAATGCGGATGTTCTCGCCATTGATCGCAAGCGCTGCATCCGAGAGCAAGAAAGCTGTCAGATCAGCGATCTGTGCAGGGCTCACCCAATCGTCGAACGCGGCATCTGGCATATCATTGCGGTTGGTTGGTGTATCGACGATGGTCGGTGAGATGACATTGACCCGGACGCCGTGCGCGCGCAATTCTTCATTCAACGCCTCACTCAGCTTGATCACGGCCGATTTTGAGGCGGTGTAGGCGCCCATGCCCGCCGACGCCTTATCCGCAGCAGCAGCACCGATATTGATGATCGCCCCCGGATTGGTGAGCAGCGGTGCCATCGCCTTGCATGTATTGAGCGCGGTCATCAGGTTTATTTGGAACATTCGGGTCCAGGTTGAACTGTCACCAGAAAGAGCTTCTTCCCACACAAAGCCGCCTGCAATATTGACCAGTCCGTTAAGCGCGTAGCCTTCTTGCTTAAGCGTCTCGGCCAAACCGATCACTGCTGCTTCATTCGACAGATCTATGCCGCCACGAAAATCGACCTTGGCATTTTCGAAGGGCAATTCATTCGCCATGTCGACGCCGATTACATTGTAGCCAGCCTGGGTGAGGGTTTGCCACAAGGCGGTCCCGACAATTCCGCAGGCGCCGGTTACCAAAACAGTCTTCATTCCAATCATTCCTTGATGCGGTTTTGCCTCAATATTTCCCCGAAAGCAGCGCACCGCAGTCAGGCACTCTCGGCTCCAGATCGAGCTCTTTGAGCATCCGATATGTGGTGCAAACCGCCGCCGACACCACCGGGATGCCGATGGCGTCTTCGACTTTCTGGATCGATGCCAGAGAGGGCATTTGGACACAAGCCGAGAGCACCAGAACATCGATCCCAGTAAGGTCTAGCCGCTTGTAATGCTCGAGCAGATTGGCCGGATCTTGCGCCGCGACTTCGAGGTTGTCTGGGATTTCCAAAGCCAGCGAATCTTGTACATGGAACCCTTCATTGGCGATGTAATCGACCACCATTTGCGTGAGCGGTTTCATATAGGGCGTGAGCACCGACACGCGTTTTGCGCTTAGTGCCTCCAGTCCCTCCACCAAGGCGCCAGCACTGGTTACAACCGGGGCAGGGTGTCCATTTTCCAGCGTGCGGCCATGCAGCCGCTCTTGCGAAATGCGGTGGTAACCGTGCCCCATGCTCATAATCGCCACGAGGCAGGCATAGCCCATCACATCGACCGCAGCGTCTGATAATTCCAGCGCGCAGCGATCGGAATCGGCATCCATCGCAGCGAGCTCTTCCTTGGTTACCTTCTTCATGCGCATGCGCGAGGAATGGAAGGTGAAACGTTCCGGCAGGATCGCCTCGCGTGCGCGCAGCATTGCCGGAATTTCGGTTTCCATCGTGACGTTGGAGCTGGGCACGATTTGGCCGATGCGGATGGGGCGGGTCACAATTACACCTTCACAATCGGATTGCGCAGCCGGCCGATTTTTTCGACGTAGGATTCAACCACATCGCCCGGCCACATGAATTCTTGCGGATCGCGCCCTGCGCCAACACCTGCTGGAGTGCCAGTTGCGATAATATCGCCGGGCTCCAGGGTCATCACGCTGCTGATGTCGCTGATCAGCTGTTTCACATTGAAGAGCATGAATTTGGTGTTGCTGCTTTGCTTTTCCACTCCGTTGACCCAGGTTTGCAGGTTGAGCGTCTGCGGGTCTGGAATCTCATCGGCGGTCACGATCGCGGGCCCCATGGGCGCGAAGCTGTCCTGTCCTTTGGAGACGATCCACTGCCCTGCGCGGCGGCAGTCGCGCGCACTGACATCGTTGATGATGGTGTAACCAAAGACGTGCGAGAGCGCATTGTCTTCGTGTACGCGGTGCGCGCGGCTTCCGATCACCACGGCCAGTTCAGTCTCCCAGTCGAGCATTTGGGTAACATCAGCATTGTGGCGGATGGGATCATCCCAAGCGACCACTGCGGTGGGGGGTTTGGAGAAGATCACCGGCTCTTGCGGCAAGTCTTTTGACGTGTCGAGCGAACGCGCGGATTCGGCAACATGCTCGGTGTAATTGAGGCCGATGCCGAAGACGTTCTTGCGCGGGCGCGGGATCGGGGCGAGCAGTTTCGCATTGCTCGCTGGAACGCTGGTTCCGACCAGATCGGCCTGATCGGCATCGACCAAGGCCTCGTCCAGCTGTTGCAGCGCCAATGGGCCCATGTCGATCAATTCGAGCATAGTCGAGGGCAATGGCAGGCCGTAGACCTCGCCGAAATGTTCAACATCGATGATCAGCCCGTCGCGCTCCACCCCGACGCGGGCGCCATCTTGGCCCAAGCGATATGTTACCAACCGCATTTTTGCATTTCCTTCACATTAAACCGAATTGATCGAGATCGCGGGATCAAACCTTCTGATACCCGCCTGCATCTTCTTTGCTTTCGCTCATTCTCACTCCCAGAGCATCCATCACGGGGAAGTCATTGAATGAAAATAAAAAGGCATCTTCCTCGCCCAGATTGACATGTTCGTGCCACATCCATGCAGGCACGCAGAAAATGTCATGCTCACCCCAGTCGAACCGTTCTCCGCCAATGATCGAATAGCCCGTGCCGCCCGCGACATTGTAGACGACATTGCCGGTGTGGCGGTGCGCTTTGCCTTTAAAACCGGCCGGCAACATTTGCATATTGGCGCCCATGGTTTTGAGCGCCCAGCCACCTGTTAGAGGATTGGAATACCGCACCATAAAGCCATCATAGGGGCACATAGCGGTGACACTGGCCAGCTGTAAAAGCGCTGCATGCGTCTGCGCCCAGCGATAGACCATTACCGGCGAGTAAGGCTTGTCCCATGCCTCGCGATTTTCGGGTAGCAAGCCTGTGCCATAGCTTAGCGGCAAGTCATTCTCGGGGAATTGGGGAGTTTGCGCCTCCGCATTGTAGACCGCGTAAAAATTGGCCTCCATGCAATTCATCAACGGAATGTCGAGCCCGTCCTGCCAGATTGACAATTCACCATCAGCGGCCACCCCATGGTCGTGCCAACACCCGTTCGGGGTCAGGACATAATCGTGCTTGCCCAAAGTAATCCGGTGCCCATCAACGACAGTGTATGCCCCGCCGCCTTCCATGATGAAACGATGGGCTGAGGCGGTGTGGCGGTGGGCNGGCGTGATTTCTCCCGGTTTCATCGCCTGCAACCCGCTGAACAGCCAACCGCACACTGCGGTGTGTTCGCGGCCGGCATCAGAATCGTTCATCAACGTGATAACCCGGCGCCCGGCCTTTTCCGGATCGACCAGATCAATCGCGCGGATGCACAGCTCGCGCATCATCGAATAGCGCCACATGGTTGGGCGATAACGGGTTTCCGGCTCCCATGGCTCGATTGCATTGGCCCGGTTCCAGAATGCATCGGCGTTGAGCTCGCCCAGCTCTTGGTAAAATGCCTCAAGCTCGGGCGTGTCGGTGACATGTGAGCGGCCGCGCTGTAGATCGCGTGGGTCGGTCTCTGGCAAAGTGCTGGCCATTTTCATTCCCCCTTTTCGGCCGCGCTTTTCGCAAAGCTGCGGTCGTCGAAATCGGCAGGTTCGCGCGGCGTGCGATCGATTTTCAGGTCGAAAATATCAAATCGGTTATAGCCGCCGATAATGTCGTGCATCTGTTTTGGGGCCACGCATTTGTTGAGATCAATCTCGGCATAGACAATGCCTTCCTCATCAATCAGCGGTTCGCCAATGACATTGCCTGCAGGATCGATAATCCCGGTAAAGGCGCTGTTCTTGCGGCTCATCAATTCGCGCTTGTTCGGATCGCCTTGGCTAACCGCTTCGATGATCTCCTCGCTGACGGCGGAGCATGCGACCAGCGTGAACAGCTTGCCTTCAAAACTGTGCGCTGCGGCGCGGATACGGATTGCCTGCGCCATGTCATAATCGGTCGGTGCGACCGGCAGGGCGATGTAATTGGCCACATGCACCAATTCGCCTTCGGAGAGCAGGGCAAAGCGTGCCAGTGTGTTGGTGTTTTCCCCGCAGGCGAGCGTCCCCAGCGGGCCCACCTTGGTCGGGTAGACGCGCAGCGAGCTGCCGTCTCCGCCGGTCCAGGTCAGCTTTTCCGCCCAGGTCGGCACCAGCTTGCGATGGCGTCCCAGGATCGTGCCATCATCGCCGATAATGACATTGGTGTTGTAAATCGTCCCGACTTTACGTGGGTCGCGTTCGTTTACGCCGATAACCACGATGCATTTGTGTTCGCGCGCAGTGTCGCACACACGTTCGATCTGGGGACCGTCCAGTTCCACACTGGCGTGCCATAACCGTTCAAACCACGCGCTTCCCTCAACCGGGTTGAGCAGCCAATTCCAATAGGGATAGCCGGGCAGAAAGACTTCGGGAAACGCCACCAGCTCCGCGCCATTGCTGGCCGCCTCGGCGATCAGCGCGCAGGCCTTGTCCGTGCTCGCCTCAAGGTCGAGGAAAACGGGGGCGGCCTGGACCGCGGCAACTTTGGATTTGGGCAGCTGGCTCATGCTTTGCTCCTCGCTCATGTGACCGCCGCGCGTTCGCGATATTCGGGACGGTCCCATTCGCGCTCCACACAGATCGTGCGCAACCGCTCCACCGCTTCGGCGATGTCGGCAAAGCTGGTGTAGAGCGGGGTCAGACCAAACCGCATGACATTGGGCGCGCGAAAATCACCAATCACCTCTCGCGCTTTGAGCGCCTGCATCATCTCGTAAGCGTTGGGATGTGCGAAGGCGACCTGGCTGCCGCGCTCGGCGCTGTTGGCCGGGCAGATGAATTCAAACCCAAACTCACCGCACCGTTCCGCAACCAGCGTTACGAACAATTCCGACAGGGCAACCGACTTCTTGCGCAGAGCCGCCATATCGGCCTCCAAAATCAGGTCGACGCCCTCTTCCAGCGCGTTCATGCCGAGCACGGGCGGGGTGCCACACTGGAATCTGTCGATGCCATTGGCCGCTTCGAACTGTCCTTCGAAATCGAATGGCCGGGCATGACCAAACCAACCCGACAGAACCGGATGCGCGCCATGATGGCGTTTGGCGGCATACAGATAAGCGGGGGCACCGGGCCCACCATTGAGGAATTTGTAGCCGCAACCGACCGCAAAATCGGCATTGGCATCAGTAAGGTCGACTTCGATCGCACCTGCAGAATGGCTCAGATCCCACACCACCAAAACGCCCGCCTCATGCGCTTTGCGGGTGACCTCGCGCATGTCGCGAATGCGCGCGGTTTTGTAGTGAACCTGAGTCAATAACAGCACCGCGACCGTGTCATCGAGCGCGCCGAGCACATCTTCGGGAGCGACTTCACGGGTTGAAAGGGTCCCGCCGCTAAAGCGTGCAAGCCCTTGCATCATGTAATTGTCGGTCGGGAAATTGGTGGTTTCGCTGAGCAGGACATGGCGTCCTTCTTGCAAAGAAAGCGCTGCGGTGAGCGCTTTGAAGATGTTGATCGAGGTGCTCTCGCCAGCGATCACTTCGCCCGGTTGCGCGCCGATCAAACGCCCGATCTTGTCTCCGATCCGGCGCGGCGAATTGACCCAATCTGCACCCAGCCAGCTGGTGATCAGACCCTCACCCCATTCTTGCGTGATGGTCTCGCTCATCCGTGCAACAGTGCGCTTGGGCAACATGCCCAGCGAATTGCCGTCGAGATAGATCAGTCCGTCGCGGATCGTGAATTGGTCGCGAAAATGGCGCAAGGGGTCCTCTGCATCGAGGAGGGCAATCGGGTCGACCGGGGCGTTCATTGTGGCATCTCCCGCAAAATGGCGCGCACAGGGCTGGCATCGGCGCCTTCAATGGCAAGCGGCAGGGCGATCAATTCATATGCCCCCGCCGCTACATCTTCGAGCACCAAGCCTTCCAGAATGCGCATATCGCCGCGCAAAATCTCGTGATGGGCATCCATGGTTTTGGATGTTTGTGGATCAAGCGAAGGGGTGTCGGTCCCGATCAAAACCGCGCCGCCATCGCGCAGCCGCGCAATCAGATCCGGCGCAATCGCTTTGAAATTTTCGTCCCAATGATCGTGGGGGAANCGCGCATATGTGCGAAACAAGACGCGCGTGGCCCCCTCGAGCATGGCCCAATCGCAATCATNTTGTTCAACCCGGTCACCTGCGCCGCGCGCATCGATCACCACGCATGGACCGATATAGGGGGTCAGAGGGCTATCCGCGCTCGCCACGCCGTCATTGCTGTAATGCAGCGGCGCATCGGCATGGGTGCCGGCATGCAGCGGGAAGGAAATTTCGCCGATATTGACCGGGCAGTCGGGCCCGATCGAGACATTGCGTTTGAGCACCAGATCCGGCTCGCCCGGCCACAAGGGCGTGCGCGCGCTCAGGCGTTGTGAGATGTCCCAGATCCGTTCAGTCATAGGGGCATCCTTTGGGTTGTGCTTCGCCTGCGTTTGTAGCGGCATCTTCGGCATAATTGCCGCCCTGTTTGGGGGCGTTCATCCGGGTGCGCATCGCCCACAATTCAGGGAAGAACTGCAGCTCGAGCGCCTTGACCAGATAGGTGACCCCGGATGACCCGCCCGTGCCCGGCTTGTGCCCGATCACGCGGCTGACGGTTTTCATATGTTTGAAGCGCCATTCCTGAAAATAATATTCAAGCGCGGTGACCTTCTCGGCAAGGCTGTACAAATCCCAATGCTTGTCCACATTGGTGTAGATTTCGAGCCACGCATCTTCGACCATTTCGTCGGCTTGGTAGGGTTGCGAAAAATCGCGGTCGAGATGGCCTTCGGGAATGTCAAATCCCCGGCGAGAGAGCAGCCGCAAAAGCTCGTCATAAAGCGATGGCGCATGCAATGCCGCTTCGAGCGCGAGGCGTTTTTGATCGTCATCATTGTGGATCATCACCAGATCCGCGCGCTTGAGCCCGAGGCAAAATTCAAGCTCGCGATATTGGTGCGACTGGAAGCCGGAAGCCTTGCGCAGAAAGCCGCGAAAAGTCAGAAAATCGTGCGGGCTGAGCGTTGCGAGCACTTCCCAAGAATGGATCATATGACGCAAAACCGTTGCCATGCGATCGAGGGTCTTCTGCGCCTTTCCCAATTGGTCGGCGCGGATCTGTTGCATGGCGATATCGGCCTCATGCAGCATCAGCTTGATCCACAGCTCCATCGTTTGATGGATAATGATGAACAGCATCTCGTCGGGCTTGTCCGACACCGGCACCTGGCTGGTCAGCAATTGCTGGGTCTGGAGGTGGCGCGCATAGGACAGGCCGCGATCCCATTGGATCGTCTCGCCGTCGATCTCGGCCTCGAAGGTTTCGACCCCGTCCTCAATGGTTTTCCGGATGGTCACGCATATATCTCCCTGATCACGCCTCAGCCTGCAGCAATAGCATAAGGCTGATCGCAAGGTGCAGATGCCCCAATCGGGATCAACGGCAAATCGCGGACCTCGGCGTAAATATCCTTAAGGCTGGTGGTTTCCATCTCCTCGAGCAGGGCCGCAAAGCTTTCGATCACAAAATAGGTTGGTTGAAATGTGTCAAACGGCCATTGCGTCCGCATCAGCCGCGGCAAATCGAACTGAAGACGTTTGGGGGCATCGCTCGTCAAGGCGTGGAGCGTTTCAGCATGGCTCGACATCAGCCCCGCGCCATAGGCGCGCAAATTCCCGCCCTCACCGATCAGGCCAAACTCGACCGTGTGGAGGTAAAGCCGGCCAAGCCAATCGGACATTCCTTGTTTTTCAGCACGGATCCCCGCACGGCCGTAAGCGGTCATGAACTCCCCGAAAGTGGGGTCGATGAACATCGGCATATGGCCATAGACATCGTGGAACATGTCGGGTTCATCGCTATATTCAAACGAGGGCCCCTGGCGCAGGAAATTGGCCACCGGAAAACGGCGTTCCGCCAGCATTTTGAAAAACGGCTCGTTCGGAATGACGCCGGGCACCGCGACCACTTCCCACCCGGTTAAATCGCGCAGCCTTGCGTTCCAGACATCAAATTGCGGAACGCCCAATTGATCAAGTTCAAGCGCGCGCACGCCCTCGAGAAACGTGTCGCAGGCCAGGCCTTCGAGGGCTTTGGTCTGTTTGCGAGCAAAGTCACGCCAGCGGGCGTGATCGGTTGCGGTGTATTGCTCCCAGTTTTGCGGCATGCTCCAATCATCCGCAGTCCCTTCGGGTGGGGTTTCGAAAACATGGGTCGCGCCCATCGCGCAGCTCCTAGATTGGCAAAATGAACCGATCACCAGTTTAACCGGTTCGCGAGCGACCATTGTTCCGAATTTGCCGTAAAATTGATCTTTTTTAGTACAAATGAGGAAAATATGACGTAACAGAAGGAAAATGTTCCGCCACAATGTGGGGTGAGTGAATATGCCCCTTCGAGCAAAAGAACAAAGAGACCTTCATGGATCAACTCGATTGGAAAATTGTCAGCCTGCTTGAACGCGATGGACGCATGTCTTTCGCCGATCTCGCTCAGCAGGTTGGACTGTCGAAATCCCCGTGTTGGAACAGGGTGCAACGATTGCGCGAGGAAGGCGTGATCCAAGGGTTCGGCGCGCGGCTTGATCCGCCTTCTTTGGGACTTGGGGTGCAATGCTATATTTCGGTGACGATCGGGTTTGATGCACATGCTGATTTTGAGCGTGCCGTGTGTGACCACCCCGCAATCATGGAATGCCACACCACAGCTGGCTCGAGCGATTATCTGGTGCGGCTCTATGCTCATTCAGTTGAGCATCTTGATGATCTGCTGCGGCACGAAATTTCAAAATTGCCCGGGGTTCAAGGCAGCTCAACCACGATTTGCCTGAAAACCATCAAAAGCAGTGGGTCCCTGGCCGAATTGTCGAAAAGCCTGCCGGGCAAGAATTGAGCCGGTGCGGGCTGATTTGTCCCCGCATGCGCAATATGCTTGAACCTGCGCACGGCAAGATGCGGGATAAGGAGGTGGTATTGTGAGCACCCATCGCTCGATCGCCGCGCTGTTTCAGCTTGATCGCGGCGCGGCGGCGTCATTGCAAACACAGCTGCGGACCAAAATCGTCCACGCCATCCACCAAGGCGTGCTTCGTCCTGGCCTTAAACTGCCGTCTTCGCGCGCATTGTCGCGCGATCTGGGCGTTGCCCGTAACACGGTCAGCCTCGCTTACCAGGAATTGATCGCCAGCGGCCATCTTGAAGCGCGGCAACGCAGCGGGGTCTATGTTGCCTCCGACAGCATGCCGCGGCCCGTTATTGCCGATGGCGGGGTTGGCGAACCTGCAAGGTCACGCGAAAGTTCGGCCGTGATGCGCCATGCAAGCGATCTGGTGATTGCGCAGACCCGCTTTCGCCCCCCACCACAATGGCGTGAAATGCCCTATCCTTTTGTCGAGGGATTGTACGATCGGACCTTGTTCCCCACCACCGATTGGCGCGAAGCAAGCCGGCTGGCATTGGCGGTCGATCAGGTGGCGTCATGGTCCACCGATAGGGGGGAAACCGACGACGAATTGTTGATCGAGCAATTGCGCCAGAAAATCCTGCCTCGGCGTGGTATCACTGCCGCTGCTGATGAAGTCCTGGTCACTGTCGGTGAGCAGCAGGCTCTTTATCTGGTGTTCCGTTTGCTTAGCACTGAGCGCAGCGTGGTGGCGTTTGAAGACCCCAGCGAACCCGAAATTCGCGCGCTGGCACAATTGGGCGATGCCCAATGCCGATATCTAGCGGTTGATGATGAAGGGGTGCAACTCGATCAGGATTTGTCTGATGTCGATCTGTTTTATGTCTCGCCATGCCGTCAACGTCCAACCGGCGTAAGCCTCTCGGCCCGGCGCCGCGCAGGTTTGCGCAAGGCGATGGCACAGCATGATTTTTTGCTGCTTGAAGACGATTTTGAAAGCGATCTGAGCTTTTTGGGTGGCGCGGAGCCCGCGTTAAAGGCGGATGATCCCGATGGGCGGATTGTCTACACCGCGTCGCTGTCCAAAGTGTTGGCGCCTGGCCTGCGTCTGGGGTTCTTGGTTGGGCCACCCGATTTTATCCGGGCGGCGCGCAGGCTGCGCGATTTGATGACCCGTAAACCCTCGCCGATCACCCAACGGACCGCGGGCATATTCCTCTCCCTTGGTCATTATGATGCAATGCTGCGGCGGCTCGATAAAGTCTATGAAAACCGCATGATTGCGCTGCGCGATGCGCTCAATCATTATCGTCCGCTCTCGATTGTCATCCCCCCAGTCACCGGTGGGACCTCTTATTGGGTCAAAGGCCCCGATGGCCTCGACAGCGCGCGTTTGATGCGCGAGGCAATGGCAGATGGCGTCTTGATCGAACCAGTAGCAAGCTATTTCGCTGATCCCCAAGCCCATCCCAATATTTTCCGTCTTGGTGTGACCAGTATCGCTGAGCCTGCCATTCGCGAAGGTATTCAAACGCTGGGCCGGGTAATGACCCGCTTGGCTGAGGCAGGCGATCGCTTTCCGGATCAAAATGCGGGGTTTGATCAGCCGGCCAGCGCAGCGCTTGATGGTGATGCAATTCGACGCAAGCTCGCCGGACAGCGGCTCAGTTATCAGACGGTTTATGGGGAGCCGTGCACGATCGATCTGCACCAAGATGGCTCGATGACGGGGCGTGCAGGCTACGCTCAGGAGGATCGCGATCAGGGGCGTTGGTGGGTTGATGATGGTCAATGGTGCCGCCAATGGGCCAATTGGGCCTATGGCGAAGTCGGAGTTTTTTACGTTGAGTGTGAGCGTAACCAATTGTTCTGGCTGGATGAAACAGGGCGAAGGGTCGATCGGGCAATAATTGTTGGCCCCATACCGGCAAGCGAAAATCTGGCACCATAGATCAGTTTGAACTGGCTCTATCGCAAGGCGAGGGACTGAGCGACCTAGGCATGATTGGAGGACATCATGTCGAAGCTTGCTGTAGCCGCGATCCAGCTCGATGCTGAGAAAACGGACAATCTGGACCTGATCGAACGCGAAGTGCGCGCGGTTGCTGCGCGGTTTCCTTGGCTTGATTTGATCGTGCTTGGCGAGTTGGCAGCCTATGGTGTTTCGACCAAACACGCGCAAAGTTCGGGCGGTGAGTTTGACCAGCGTATGGCCGGATTGGCGACGCAGATGGGCCTTTACCTGATCCCGGGCTCCGTTTTCGAAGAGCGTGCCGGTCAGGTGTTCAACACTGCCAAGGTGTTTGCGCCTGACGGATCAATCATCGCCCGGCATGACAAATGGTATCCCTTCTTACCCTATGAAAAAGGGGTTGCTGGTGGGTCCGATTATTGCGTGTTCGACATTCCAGGCATTGGCCGTCTGGGGCTGGCGATCTGCTATGATATGTGGTTTCCCGAAGCGGTGCGCACGCTCGCGGCGATGGGCGCTGAGGCGATCATTTTGCCGACCCTTACCAACACTGTGGACCGTGATGTGGAATTGGCCATTGCGCGCGCCAATGCGGCGGTCAATCAATGTTATTTCATCGATGTGAATTGCGCCGGTGAATTGGGCAATGGCCGCTCGGTCTTTTATGGGCCCGGGGGTGAGCTGATCTACGAAAGCGGCGACAGCCGCGACGTCGCAGCCTTGCGATTGGATTTGCAGCATGTGCGCGATGTGCGCGGCCAAGGCTGGAATGGCCTTGGCCAAGTGCTCAAGAGCTTTCGCGACACGCCGCTGCGTTTTCCTTTCCACGAAAGCCCTGATCAACGCCGCGATGCGATGGCAGATTTGGGTGCATTGGAAGTTCCGCACAGCGACCGGACCGACATGGCCGGACGCGACAATCCCACCGATCGAAACCAAGAATCACGCTGAAGGTGTGGGGAAGCACCAGACGCGAATTTCAACCTGCAAAATTAGAAAATAAGGAAACGATCCATGAGCCTTCCGCTTAGCTTTTCCAGAAAAACGTTAGTCGCAAC
>JABSPI010000081.1 GCA_013214365.1 Erythrobacter sp. | reverse complement strand
TTTGCCAGCTATATGATCGTGAGCCAGATCAGCACTGATCTCTACGTGCCGTTTTTCTCCGATGTGCAAATCCCGCTCGGCCCGTTTTATTACGTCTTTGCCGCGGTGGTGATTGTGGGCTTTGGCAATGCGGTCAATCTGACCGACGGGCTCGATGGCCTCGCGATTATGCCGGTGATTATTGCCGCGGGCACATTTGCGATCATCGCCTATCTGGTCGGGCGCGCCGATTTCAGCGCCTATCTGGGCATTCCGCATGTGCCCGGCGCGGGTGAATTGGCGATCTTCTCGGCCGCGATCATGGGCGGGGGATTGGCGTTTTTGTGGTTCAATGCGCCCCCTGCTGCGGTGTTTATGGGCGATACCGGTTCGCTGGCGCTGGGCGGGGCATTGGGCGCGATTTCGGTCGCGGCGCATCACGAAGTGGTGTTGTTGATTGTGGGCGGATTGTTTGTCGCGGAAACCGCCAGCGTGATCATTCAGGTGTTCTGGTTCAAACGCACCGGCAAACGGGTGTTCCGCATGGCCCCGATCCACCACCATTTCGAACAGCTTGGCTGGTCCGAGAGCAAGGTTGTGATCCGGTTCTGGATCATTGCAATCGTGCTGGCGCTGGTCGGTCTTGCAACGCTCAAATTGAGGTAGGTGCCCCCCGCATGATCACCTCGCCCGCCTTTTCCGGCCAGACCTACGCGATCCTCGGACTTGCGCGGTCGGGTGCGGCAACGGCGCGGGCATTATTGGCNAGCGGNGCACAGGTGAGTGTTTGGGACCGGCGCGAAGAGGCGCGCANGCCGTTTGCCCAAACATGCCAGATCGCCGATCCGTTGAACCTCGACCTTACGGGATATGACGCGGTGGTGGTCTCGCCCGGCGTGCCGCTCAACACCCATCCAATTGTCGCCCATGCGGCGCAATTTGGTGTGCCGGTGATCGGCGATATCGAAGTGTTTGCCCGCGCGCGGGCCGATTTGCCGCGGCACAAAGTGGTCGGCGTGACCGGCACCAATGGCAAATCGACCACCGTGTCCTTGATCCATCACATTTTGACCCATGCCGGCCGAGCCAGCGTTCTGGGCGGCAATATTGGCGAGCCGATCCTTGCCCAAGATCCGCCTGCGCCCGGCGCATCGGGCGAGCATGCGGGCGGGGATATGGGCGGGGATATGGGCGTCTATGTGCTCGAATTGTCGAGCTATCAGATTGACCTGACCACCTCGCTCGATTGCGATATTGCCGGATTGACCAATCTCACCCCTGATCACCTCGATCGCTATGACGGTTTTGCCGCCTATGGCGCGGCGAAAGAACGCCTGTTCGCGATGCAAAGCCCCGCTCACAGCGCATTGTTCGCCAGCGATGAGGGCGCAGCGGGCGCGATGCTGGCGCGGGTGCAGGCAGAACGCAGGCAGATGGGGCAAGGGCAGGCGGAGCAGGGGCCAACGGGGCAGGAGCAGGTAGAGCAGGGGCGCGCGCACTATGTTGATGCAGAGCCCTATCGCGCGCTCCAGCCGCACTGGCCCGGCCTGCAAGGTCCGCACAATCTTGCCAATGCCGCGCTTGCGATTGCGATTGTCGAACAATTGGGGGTGAGCGCGGCGCAATGGCGCGCCGCTTTGCCGCATTTTCGCGCTCTGGCGCACCGGATGGAAACGGTGGAAGTGGGGGATGCGATCGGTGATGCGGGGGTGACCTTTGTCAATGACAGCAAAGCGACCAACACCGATGCAAGTGCGCCCGCTCTGGCGGCCTTCCCTCCGCACGCCATTGCCCCCGATCAGCCGCGGATCCACTGGATCGTCGGGGGGCTGGCCAAGGATGATGGGCTGGGCGCGTGCGCGGCGCATCTGGGCAATGTTGCGGCCGCCTACACAATCGGCGAGGCCGGGCCGCGTTTTGCCAAATGGCTCGATCAGGCCGGTGTGCCGGTTGAGCAGTGCGAATTGTTAAGCGAGGCGACCACGCGCGCTTATGCCCATGCGCGGCCGGGCGATGTGGTGCTGTTTTCGCCTGCTTGTGCAAGTTTCGATCAATTTCGCGATTACGAACAGCGCGGCGAACATTTCCGCCAATTGGCCAAAGCGGTGACGGGCGGGGAAAAGGGCGCGGTGACGGACGCTTTGACCCGAGGCGCTGATGCGCCGGCGCAATGGAAGGATGATGCGGCATGAACGGGCTCTACACCCCAGCTGGTTCTGCAAGGCCCAAAGCCTCCGGCGCGCATGTGCCCGCGATCGCCCCGCGCAGCTTTGCCGATCAGCTGCGGATCTGGTGGCGCGAGGTCGACAAATGGTTGCTGACCTTGATCGTGTTGCTGATGGCGCTGGGCATGGTTGCGGTGGCCGCCGCATCACCGGCAGGCGGGCGGCAATATGATGTCAGCGAGTTTTACTTCTTCCAACGCCATATCGTGTTCGGGGCCATGGGCTTTGGGCTGATGCTGGCGGTGTCGTTTGTGAGTGTCGAAAATGCGCGGCGGATAGGAATTGTCACCGCGATTGTGATGATCGGCCTGTTGTTTCTGGTCCCGCTTATCGGGGTTGAGGTGAACGGGGCGAGGCGCTGGCTCAATCTGGGTATCCGCTTGCAGCCGAGCGAATTTCTCAAACCCGGCTTTGCGATTTTATTGGCGTGGATTTTGTCGTGGCGGGTGCGCGATGCCAGCCTGCCGGTGCTGACCTATGCCTCGCTGGTGCTGGTCCTGGTTGCTGCGCTGTTGATGATGCAGCCCAATCTGGGCGCCACGATCCTGTTTTGCGGGGTGTGGTTTGTGCTGGTTATGCTCTCGGGGATATCGCTCCAGCGGGTGGGTATGTTGATCGCTGGCGGGATCACCGCGTTTGGCTTGGCCTATCTGTTTTACGGCAATGCGCGCACGCGGATTGATGCCTGGTTGTCGGGGGGCACGTCGTTTGACCAGGTTGATCTGGCGCAGCGCACTTTGCTCTCGGGCGGGTGGACCGGCAGCGGTCTGTGGCTGGGGCGGCGCAAGATGAGCCTGCCCGAGGCGCACACCGATTATATCTTCTCGGTGATCGGCGAAGAGTTCGGCCTGTTGATGTGCGCGTTGGTTTTGGCGCTCTATCTGGCGATCATTGTGCGCGTCTTGATCCGGCTGGTGGATGAAGACAATCTGTTTGTCCTGCTTGCAGGGGCGGGTCTGGCCACCCAAATCGGGGGGCAGGCATTTATCAATATGGCTGTGAACCTACAGCTGTTTCCGTCCAAGGGGATGACTTTGCCGCTGGTGAGTTATGGCGGGTCATCGACATTGGCGGTGTGTTTTTCGATCGGGTTGTTGCTTGCCATCACCCGCCGCAATCCGTTTCTTGAGCGCGAGAAGCCCGGATTGCGAACCTTGTTTGCCGGACAGGCCAAAGGCGGGACGCATTCCGCATCATGGTCCGGCGCTGCGAAGGAGGATCGCGCATGAACAGCGAGACGAGATCGGGCGCATCGCGCCATTTCGTGCTGGCCGCAGGGGGCACTGGCGGGCATTTGATCCCCGCTTTTGCGCTCGCGCATGAGCTTAATGCGCGCGGCCATCATGTCGCGCTGATCACTGATGAACGCGGCGCCAATATTCCGGGCAAGCCCGATTTTCTGACCGCGCATGTCCTGCCCGCGGGCCGGTTTGGCAAAAACCCGCTCAAATGGTTTGGCGGCGCGCGGGCGGTGTGGGCCGGGCGCGAAATGGCGCTGCGCCTGTTTGACAGTTTCGAACCCTCAGCGGTGATCGGCTTTGGCGGCTATCCCGCTTTGCCCGCCCTATTGGCGGCGATTTCGGCCAAAGTGCCGTGCATTGTCCATGAACAAAACGCGGTTCTGGGGCGGGTCAACCGTTTGCTTGCCGGGCGGGTGGATGCGATTGCCACCTCTTACAGCGAGGTTGACCGGCTCAAACCCAAATATAGTGACAAGGTCCATCTGGTCGGCAATCCGGTGCGCGAAGAGGTGCTGGGCCTGCGCGATCAGGAATTTCCCGCTTTCACGCAAGAGGGCCTGTTCCGGGTCTTGATCACTGGCGGTTCGCAAGGTGCGAGCATTTTGTCGCAGGTTGTGCCCGATGGCCTCGCCATGTTGCCCCCGCCCTTGCGCAGCCGCCTGCAAGTGACCCAGCAATGCCGCGCAGAAGACCTCGACATGGTGCGCGAGGGCTATCTCAAACACGACATTCCGGCCGAATTGGGCACCTATTTTGAAGACATGCACGAGCGCCTTGCCGGGGCGCATTTGTTTGTCGGGCGCGCGGGCGCCTCGACCATTGCCGAACTCACCGCGGTTGGCCGCCCCGCAATCCTGATCCCGCTGCCGATTGCCACTGATGACCACCAGGCCGCCAACACCCGCGAAATCGTCAAAGCGGGCGGTGCACGCATGATCCGGCAGGACAAATTTGCGCCCAAGGAATTGGCCAAGCAAATTCAGGCCATGGCGCAAAACCCGGCCAGCCTCGGCAATGCCGCGCATGGCGCATGGAATTGTGGGCGCCCCAATGCGGCCAAGGATCTTGCTGATCTGGTTGAGGGGATGGGCGGCATTGATATGATGGATGTGATCCGCATCGCAGAAACCGCGCACGCAATGGAAAAAGCCGCCTCGACCAAAGCCCAGCCGGCCAATCGCAAACCGGGCGAGGATATCGCGGCATGATCTGTGGGACCTCACAATGAAGGGGGTGGGCACCGATATCGGTATCATCCACTTTGTCGGGATTGGCGGGATCGGCATGTCGGGCATTGCCGAGGTGATGCACAATCTGGGCTATCAGGTGCAAGGCAGCGATCTGGCCCAAGGGGCGAGCGTTGCGCGCCTGCGGGCCCGCGGCATCACGGTCAAAATCGGCCATGCCAAAGACAATATTGACGGGGTTGCGGTGGTGGTCACATCGACCGCGGTGCGGCGCACCAATCCCGAAGTCGCCGCCGCGCTCGAAGCGCGCATTCCGGTGGTGCGGCGGGCCGAAATGCTGGCCGAATTGATGCGGTTGAAATCGACCATTGCGGTCGCCGGCACGCATGGCAAAACCACCACGACCAGCATGATCGCCAGCCTGCTCGATAAAGGCGATGTCGATCCCACCGTGATCAATGGCGGGATTATCGAACAATATGGCTCCAATGCGCGGCTGGGCGATAGCGATTGGATGGTGGTCGAAGCCGATGAAAGCGATGGCAGCTTCCTGCGGCTTGACGGGACGATTGCGGTGGTGACCAATATCGATCCCGAACATCTTGACCATTA
>JABSPI010000080.1 GCA_013214365.1 Erythrobacter sp. | reverse complement strand
ACCACCGGCGAGGCGAGCGCAGCCAAATTGTGGCACACCGAAATGCAATGGGAAATGGTTGATGCCTGCCTGCAATTGCACGGCGGCGCGGGCTATATGAACGAATATGCCATTGCCCGTTTGTGGCGCGATGCCCGCGTGACGCGGATCTTTGGCGGAACATCCGAGATCATGAAAGAGGTCGTCAGCCGCGAGATCTGACCGCGCAGTGCATGGATTGATTGCGACCGGTTTGGATTGCCGCTGGACACATTCAGTCAGCCGGTTAACGAGCAAGCCATGACGCCAGTTCGCCTGTTCCTTTTGACGCTGATTGCGATGATTGCATTTGCTGGCAACTCGATCCTTGGCCGGATCGGGCTTGTGGAAGGCGGGATCGGGGCGGGCAGTTTTGCTTTGATCCGGCTGGTGAGCGGCGCTGTGATTTTGACGCTGATGCTTGGTCCGAAAAAGGTGAGCGGGTCCGGCGATTGGCCCGGGGCCATNGCCCTGTTCGTCTATGCCGCTTTCTTCTCCTACGCTTACATCGGGATTGATGCAGGTGTGGGAGCGTTATTGTTGTTTGCGGTTGTCCAGATCGTGATGGTGGGGGCCGGCATCGCGCGCGGCGAGACTATGCATGTGCGACAATGGCTGGGCCTTGGGGTCGCATTTTCCGCTTTGGTCTGGTGGTTGTTGCCCGGCGCGCAGAGCCCCCCTGTGGCCAGCGCAGCGGCGATGATCCTCGCCGGCGCAGCCTGGGCGGTGTATTCGCTCTTCGGCTTAAGCGGCGCCGAACCGGCCGCCAGAACCGCGGGCAATTTCCTGCGTGCAGCTGTGATTGCGTGTCTGGTGATCCCGCTCTGCCTGTGGGTTCAGCCCGAGCCATGGCCGCACGCATTGGGCGTTATTCTGGCGGTGGCATCCGGGGCGATCACATCGGCGCTGGGCTATGCCATCTGGTACAAGGCGCTGCCTCACCTGACCGCCAACAGCGCAGGTATCAGCCAACTCACGGTCCCGGTNATCGCAGCGATTGGCGGGGTCATATTGCTGGGCGAAACGCTCAGCTTGAAGTTTGGCATTGTCAGCCTGCTGATCTTGGGCGGGGTGGCGATTGCGACATTNAAACCGCGCTGAATTGCACACCTGCACGCCCGCGATCGCATGCCCGGCATGGTGCGTGGCCATTTCCCCTCGCTGCCCGCTTTACAAATAGGCTGCGAGCCTCTTGAGTTGGCAATGGAGGCAAGCAGCTATGACCGATTCAAACGACCCCCTCGATTTCACCGGAAAACGCGTTCTCGTCATTGGCGGGTCGAGCGGTATTGGCAATGGCATCGCGCAGGGTTTCCGCGCTCGGGGTGCTGACACGATCATTACCGGCACACGGCCCGATGCAGGTGATTATCTTGAGGCTGAGGACAGCGATCTGGCCGGGCTTACCTATCACCGGTTGGATGTGACCGATCGCGATGCGGCGGGCGGTCTGGCCACGCGGTTGGGCGGGGTGGATGTGGTGATCCAAAGCCAGGGCGTGGTGCGTTACAAGCGGCAGGAGTTTGAGCGCCAAGGCTGGGATGATGTGATCGACGTCAACCTCAATTCNGTGATGGACGCAGCGCGCGCCTTCCACCCNGCATTGGCCGATTGCGGGGGCGCGATGATCGTCGTCTCCAGCGTTGCGGGGTTCAAATCGACGCTCGGCACGCCGGCATATGCCGCGTCCAAAGCGGGCGCGGTGAGCCTGGTCAAAACGCTGGGCGAGGCGTGGGCGAGGGACGGCGTGCGGGTCAACGGGATTGCGCCGGGTCTGGTTCCGACCAAGCTGACCGCGGTCACGACCGAGCATCCCGAGAGGCGCGAGGCGTCTTTGCGCAATATTCCCCTGCGCCGCTTGGGCACGCCCGAAGATATGGCGGGGGCCGCGCTGTTCCTCGCCTCACCGCTCAGCGCCTATATCACCGGGCAGACATTGGTGGTGGATGGCGGGCTGACGCTGTCATAGGGGGCGGTTTGTACGTGCGGTAAAATGGATCAAATATGCCATGCAAATGTCTGATTATATGATGAAATAGATTTTTGAATCTGTGTCTTTAGCCCGGTCGCCCGCGCTGCTTCGCTGCGTAATGATTTGAGGAGAGAGTGATGAAATACACCCGTCTGGGCCGTTCGGGGCTCACCGTTTCGCAGCTGTGTCTGGGGTGCATGACCTATGGCGATACGACCAAAGGGTGGCATGGCGATTGGCTCTTGGGGGAAGAGGAGGCCCGCCCTTTCTTTGCTCAGGCGCTCGATGCGGGGATCAATTTCTTCGACACCGCCAATGGTTATTCGGGCGGCACGTCGGAACAGATCACCGGCAAATTGCTCAATGAAATGGCGCGGCGCGACGAGATCGTGGTTGCAACCAAGGCGTTCATTCCCTGGCGCCAGGGCACGCCCAATACGGGCGGCTTGTCGCGCAAGAGCCTGATGCAGGCGGTCGATGACAGCCTTGCGCGGTTGGGGATGGATTACATCGATTTGTATCAAATCCACCGCTGGGATGATGCCACCCCGATTGAGGAGACGATGGAGGCGCTGCATGACATCGTGAAGGCGGGCAAGGCGCGCTATATCGGCGCCTCTTCCATGTATGCATGGCAATTTGCCAAAGCGCAGGAGGTTGCGCGTGCAAATGGTTGGACTTGCTTCATTTCCATGCAGAACCAGCTCAACCTGCTCTACCGCGAGGAGGAGCGCGAAATGCTGCCTCTATGCGCCGATCAGGGGGTCGGGGTGATCCCGTGGAGCCCGCTGGCGCGGGGCCGGCTGGCGCGGGTCTTGGGGGAGGAGACGGTGCGCAGCAAAACCGACGGTTTTGGCAAGGTGATCTATCCCGAAGATGCGACCGACAATGCCATCATCACCGCTCTGGCGCAATTGGCCGAGCAGCGCGGCGAGGCGATGGCGAGCCTTGCTCTGGCATGGCATTTCACCCGGCCCGTGGTCGCCTCCCCGATCATCGGGGCGAGCAAGCCGCACCATATCGAGGCGGCGGTGGCCGCGCTCGACCTCAGCTTGTCGGCGGAGGAATTGGCCGCGATCGAAGGGCCCTACAGACCCAAAGCGCCCAGCGCGATGAGCATGGGCATGGCCCCGCCCAGCACGGTTTCGCGGCGTTAATTGCGTGGGGGCGTATGGTGGGGGCGCATTGCTCTCAATGCCCCTCTCGCGCGCTCACATCCCCCTGATACGCGCCCGCAATCGCGCATAAACCGCGCCGTTACAAACCGGTGTCAAACGTTACAAACCCCGCCTTCGCCCCGTTTCCCAAGGGGTTCAGCCGGTTAGGCCGCGTGATTGTCTGCGCCTTGAAAGGGTCAAGGCTGTCACCGCCCTGTCATTTAGGGTAGTCATTGGGGGTTGCAGGAGATCGGCGAATGATTCTCGCACGCGCGAGCACAAACGGCACAGCCCTGTCATCATGTGTTGCCCTCGCTTTGGCGATGGGCGGCGCATCGGCGCAGGCCGACGTTCTGGCGGTCGGGCCCGAGGGGGCGCAATGGGTTGCCGGCGGTCCGCCGACGCCCGCGCCTGACATGCCCGATGTGACGGGTACATCCGTGGCAATCCCGGCGATCCGGGCCGAAGGGACGGCCTCTCAAAACTTAAGGTCGGATGATAGGGTTCCGGCACAATACGCTGCAAAGATTGCAGAATTGTCGCAAGCTTATGATCTGAGCCCGCGCCTGTTGGAGGCGGTCGTGTGGCAGGAAAGCCGGTGGCGCGCTGATGCGGTGTCGCATGCCGGGGCGCGGGGTCTGGCGCAATTGATGCCGGGCACGGCGCGCGATCTGGGGGTTGATCCGGACGATCCGCTGCAAAATCTGGAGGGCGGGGCGCGCTATTTGCGCGAACAGCTCGACCGGTTCGGGGGCGATCTTGAAAAGGCGCTGGCGGCGTACAATGCCGGGCCGGGGCGGGTGATCCGCGCCAACGGGGTCCCCAATATCCGTGAAACCCGCGAATATGTTGCCGCGATCATGGCGCGGCTTGCCAATTACTCTGATCCGGGGCCGCGGTAAAATCGCGCGCCACATGACACGTTTTATAGGAAAATGGACTGCTCAATGATGTCACCTCACCGTTTGGTTTCCCGTTCGACCATCGCGCGCCAGATTGCGGCATTTGGCACGGCGCTTGTCTTGGCGTTGATGCCGGGAATGGCCGCCGCGCAAAGCGCGCCGCCTGCGCAAGGCGGGGACCCGATCTCCAACGCTTTGTTGTGGATGCAGAGCATTTTGCTCGGCCCGATCGCGACCACTTTGGCGGTGATGGCGGTGGCCGGGGTCGGGTTTATGATGCTGACCGGGCGGATGAACTGGCGCTATGGTGGCACGGTCATTATCGGCGTGTTCATCATTTTTGGCGCGCCGCGTCTGGTCGCCACGATCAGCGGTCTGTGATTTTCCCATGACCCATCTCACCCGCCACCGCGTGCATCGCAGTTTGACCCGGCCGCAAATGTTTGCCGGCGTCACTGCCAATTTCTTCATCATCAATATGACGGTGTCGATGATTGCGTTTTTGATCCTGTCGGATTGGATGGCCAGCGGCTGGGCGATTGTGGGGTTTGTTTTGGTGCCGATCGTTATGCATGTGATCGGCTATTTTGCATGTTTGCGCGAACCGCGCATTTTCGACCTGTGGATCACCAAAGTGTCGAAATGTCCGCGGGTTGCGAATTTTCGGCGCTGGGGCTGCAACAGCTACGCCCCGTGAGATTTGGATGAACTGGCCTCTTAAGGAGGGGCGCAAATGGTAAAGTGGATCGGACCTGCGGCATGGAGCGCGAAGGAAGCGCTCGCTGGTGATCGCCTGCCTTATGAGCGATTGATCGACGAAAACACCGTGCTTTTGCGCGATGGATCGGTGATGAGCGCGATCCAGGTGCCCGGCCTGTTGTTCGAGACCGAGGATTCCGATGCGCTCAACGCCCATGCGGCCACCCGCGAAGTGGTTTTGCGATCAACGCTGGATGCGCGCTTTGTCCTCTATCACCACGTCATCCGGCGCCGGGTTGAGGTGGAATTGGATGCCGAATTCCCCGATCCCTTGTCGCGCCATATCGATGCCCGCTGGAAAGAGCGTCTGGCCGGGGGATCGCTGTTTATCAATGACCAGTTTGTCACGCTGATCCGGCGGCCTGCGCGGGGCAAGACCGGCCTGCCGGAACGGGTGTCCAAATTCTTCTCGCGTCAGGGCAAAGAGGAATTGGAGGCCGACCCCAAAGATATTCGCAGCCTCAAGGCGGCGGTCACCGGGCTGGTGGCGGCGCTGGCGCCCTATGGCGCGGCGGTGCTGGGCGAATATGCCGCGCCCGGTAGAGGCGCGCCGCATTCGGAAATGCTCGAATTGCTCTCGGCGCTCTATAATGGCGAAATGCGCCCGGTGCGCCGTCCCGATGCGGATGTCGATGTGGGGCATATGTTGCCCTATCGCCGGGTCAGCTTTGGCCTTGATGCGATGGAAACCAAAGGGGCGGGCAATCCTGCATTCAGCGCGATTATGGGGCTCAAGGAATATCCCGAGGCGACCTCGCCCGGCCTGCTTGATCCGCTCTTGCGTTTGCCGTTCGAAATGGTCGTCACCGAAAGCTACGCGCCCAATGAACGCACCACGGCGCGCGAACGGATTGATCTGGCGCTGCGGCGGCTGAGAGCGGTGGATGAAGAGGCCGCGGCAGAACGCGGCGATATGATGGCCGCGCGCGATGAATTGGGCAATGGCAGCGTCGGTTTCGGCGATCACCACCTCACTGTTCAGGTGCGCGAGCGCGCGCTCGACCGGCTCGATGAGGCCTGCGCCGCGGCCGCGTCCGCTTTGGCGGATACCGGCGCGATTGCGGTGCGCGAAGACACCAATCTTGAGCCGTCATTCTGGGCGCAATTTCCCGGCAATGAAGATTACGTGGTGCGCCGCGCGCTGATATCCTCGGCCAATATGGCAAGCTTTGGCAGCTTCCACGGCTTTGCGCTGGGTTCGGCCGCCAACAACCATTGGGGCGATGCGGTGACCTTGCTGGAGACGACCAGCGCCACCCCCTTCTTCTTCAATTTCCACAATGGCGATCTGGGCAATTTTTCGGTCATCGGGCCGTCGGGCTCGGGCAAGACGGT
>JABSPI010000008.1:10627-18594 GCA_013214365.1 Erythrobacter sp. | reverse complement strand
CGCAGCGGCTCCCCTTCGCGCGCGGCTTCAATTTGGGCCGGGCTAAAGGGCAGGCGGTACCAATCCTTGGCCGAATACAGCACGGTTTGGTCGGCGTAATGTGGCGAATTGGGGTCGGTTGATTGCGAATAGCTCAGGATCGCATCGGCCACCGGACCATCGCCGTCAAAGCCGACGATCTGGATATAGCTTGACCCGTGCAGCGGATGCAGGCCGCCTTCCACCGGGGTGCCGCGTTGCATGTTGAGCACGCCGGCAACGCCGGGCCCGCCATGCAATGGGATCGCACGTTCACCCACGCGGTATGCCAGCACATCGCCCCAGCGCGCATCGAGCGCAATGCCCGCCTCGTTCAACTCGCCCGCTGCCTCGGACAATGCGTTGAGCAATTTCTCGCCCTTGGCGCCGTCGACCAACAATGTGTGCGGGGTGTTGACCGGGTCCGCTGCATCGAAGGGGACCGCCCAAAGGCCATTTTCGGTGCGCAGTTTTTCCCAAGTTTGCGCAAACAGATAGGCGCCCTTGCTTTCAATCTCGAACTTGCGGTCCCAACCGGCCAGAGCAGCGCAGGCGCTCTCAAGCCCTTGCGCCCCCTCGCACAGCGCCAGAAGCGGTTCGACCACCATGTCCGCGGCAAGGCTCTTATTACCGAATACCAGCGCTTTGGCCGCATTGCGGTCAAATCCGCCCGCTGCGATAGCGGCCTCGGTCTCAAGGAAGTTGGAGCGCGTGCGCAGCGACAATTCTTCCTCGAAATCGCCCAGGATCGGCGACAATTCTTGATAGGGGTTGTCCGGATTGCTGATCCAATAGCTGTCATTGGAATTGGTCACATAATCGCGGCGAATGCGCGAGGCTTGCTGATCGGCGGGCAACAGACCATCGCGCGATGCCCCATCAGCCGCGCGCCAATTGCACTGCGCCCGCGTCCCGTCGAGCAAGATAACCAAATCCGCCACCATGGGCGAAAACGGCGTGCCGCAAGTGGAGGCAAACTCGGCCGAAACATTGGGCACAGCGGTGATATCGGCATGCAGCGCATTGCCGTCACGGTCCGCTGCAATCGTGTTGACCCACGGAATGCCAAGCGATGCGCCAATAGCGTCCTCAACCTCCTGCACATTCGACGCCCGGCCAATATCGAGCCATGTGTCGATCGCGCGTTGATTGCCGACATTGGCATCGCGCAAGGTGAAGGCCATTTGCTTCGACCACGCCAAGGGCGTGCCCGGCATGGTGACGACCGAACCGAACTGGGTCGAATAGAGCGTGCGTGTCACCGGTTCAGCGCCATCGGGCATCGGCACGCTCACCGTGCGCTCCTGCATTTTTACCGGTTCGCCATCGACCATATAGACTGTGGGATCATCGCTCGACAAAGACAGGGCGTAGATGGTGAAATGGCGCGCCGCGGTGACCGTATGGGTCCAGGCGATGTCTTTGTTGAAACCCAAAGTCGGGATCGGCGTGCCGGCAATTCCGACGCCCATCACATCGTAACCTTCAGGGCCGGTGACATGCAATTGCCAGAACCGCGCGGGCCCCGCCCATGGAAAGTGCGGATTGCCGATCACCATCCCTTTGCCATCCGCGGTGGCATCGCCGCCAAACGCCCAGCCATTGGACCCGAAGGTCTGGTCGGGGTGGGGCAGGGTGAGCGCGACCTCTTGAGGCTGCGATCCGGGAGGAGCCGCCGCCGCGATCCCCGGAGCCAGCGCCAGCGAGCTTGCCAGCAGCATTTGTTTCTCGTTGAGCCGCAACATATCGTCGCGCGCAATCGGCTGCACCCACGGGGCACCTCGGCACGCCTCGGGCAGGCCGTCTGTGCCGGTGTCGCGCAGATAGCGATTATAGCCGGCAATATAGCCCTCAACCAATTCCTGCGTCGTCTCGCTCTGTCCGTCCCAACCCGGGCGCAAGGCCTCCAGATCGATCTGGCTGCGATAAAACACGTCAGAGGTCACATTATCGACCGTGGTGAAGCCCAGAACCGAGGTGTTTTCAGGGCCAAAATAAAGCGACCGGTTTCCGGCCAAGGTCGCGAATTCTTCGGCCATCATGCAGATATTGTCCTGCGCATAGGCATAGGCAACGCCGTAGCCCACGCCGCCCCATGTGTCGGATTGAATATGCGGGATATTGTATTGAGTGCGGGTGATCGTGGTGTCGTATTGGACATCATCTTGCGCCAAGACAGCATGGCTGGACGTTGCAGCGATCAAGGCAAGTAGTGAAGTGGTGGCCCGCATTATTCTCTCCGCTTGTGGTTTTTCGCGATGGAGGCTTATGCAAGTTGTCCACCGATCACAAGCGGGGATACGAACGCAGATGCGCAATCACCAGATGAGCGGTGCGCTTAAACCCCATCTGGGCGCGGCACGCTAGAGGGGCCGGTATAGGCGATCACAATCCGCATCACCGCCCACATCACCCCCAAAACGGCAACCCCAATCATAGCCAGCCCCATATCAGGCACAAAGGTGTAGATCGTGCGCAGTGAGGCGCCAAACACACGCGGCACGACCAGCACAACCGATGCCGCCAACGCGCTGGTCGTGATCAATGGCAACCAGATGCTCACGATCCGCATCGGCCCGGTTTTGGCCCGGATCGCGGCGCGGTGATGCCATGCCCACATCATGCAGAGGATGAAAATCAGCGGGCCGCTCATCACCATCAGGTAGAAACTCTTGGGCCCCCAACCGGCGCGCACGCCATCATTTTCAAGCCCGAGCGCAATCGCATTGACCCCGCTGCGCAAATAGCCGGTTTCGCCAAAGCCGATCCCGCTTGCGGCATTGACCATGTTTGCAGCGCCCTTGCGCTGGGCCGGGATCATGCTTGCCAAGGCCTCAAAACCGGGACTGTTGCCCGAATGATAGACCAGGCCCGTCTCGGGATCGAGAAACCAGCCAAGCCCATAATAGGGCGAGGCGTCATTGGCCGGACGCATCATCAATTTTTTGGCCTGGGCGGTGATGAGGTCGTCTTCGCCGTTCATCATCATCGCCAGATAAAGCGCCAGATCGCCCCCGGTTGAGACGAGCCCGCCTTGCGGCGCATAGGCAAGCGCGCGCGCGCGGCCCCCGGACACATCAGCATCGTCCGTGCCCGTATCATCCGCCTTGATCGCCCGTTTCGATCCCAGCCAGGGTTTGTGACCAATGGCCAAGCGTGGATCGCGGGGGCCGGTGTTTACAAAACTGTTGGTCATTCCGGCCGGGACAAGCACATTTTGAGTGATATAATCGGCGTAAGAAAGCGCGCTTACAGTTTCGATCACGCGCCCGGCCAAGACGTAATTGGCGTTGGAATATTCCCATTGAACGCCGGGCAAATGAGCAGGGGTGAGCGCGGCGATATCCTGCGCGCGCCGGGCCAGTGGCGCATCCGACAATTCCAGCCCTTCATGCGTCATATTGCCTTGAAGTGTGGAATAGCCGCTGGTGTGGCTGAGCAATTGACGCACAGTGATCGCCGCTTGCGGCGCGCCGTCGGCGAAAATGTCGAGATAGGTGGAAACCGGCGCATCAAGCGCGACATCGCCCGCCTCGACCAATTGCATAATCGCCAGCGCGGTGAAGCTTTTGGTGACAGACCCGGTCAGAAAACCGGTTTGCGCGGTGACAGGGGTGTTGCTGCCCTTTTCCACCTCGCCCCATTGGGCCGCGCGGATTTCACCATCGATCACCGCGCCATAAGTGATGCCCGGCACGCCCGATGCGGACAATTCCTCCTGCACAAACCGGTCGAGCTCATCCGATGCGCGCGCCGATCCCAATGGCAGCAGCACAAACGCCGCCAAGGCGACCACAAAAACCCAAAGATTGCCCGAAGCAAAGCGTGTCATAAAATCCCCCACAAACGCCGGCGGATTAGCAGGATTGCCGCACCAACCCAACCGGCGTGCATGGCATTCATCGGCGGTGATTGGTCATCAAACGATGACATGCGCGAAAACTTGGCTAGATAGCGGGGATGGAAACCAAAGCAGGCCATCCGGGCGCATTTGCCCATTTCGATCTGGCGCGGGTCGACAGCCCCGCCTTCGTCATCGACGCAGCCAAACTGCGCCGCAATTGTCAAATCCTTGCCGAAATCCGCGATGAAGCCTCGCGCGATGGCGGCCAGATCAAAGTGTTCAGCGCGCTCAAAGCCTTTTCGATGTGGTCCGCCGCGCCGCTTATCGGTGAATATCTGGACGGGGTGGCGACCAGCGGATTGTGGGAAGCGCGCTTGGCTTCGGAATTTTACGATGGTGAGATCGCGACCTATTCGGCCGCTTTCAAACCGGAAGATCTCGACGAGGTCTGCCGCCTGTCCGATCATGTGATTTTCAATTCGCCTGCGCAAATGAAACGCGCAGCATTGATCCTCGACCATGCCGCAACCACCGGCGGCGACGTCTCGGTTGGTCTGCGGATCAACCCGATGGTGGCAACCGGCGAAGTCGCGAAATATGACCCCAGCGCCCCGGGATCGCGGCTTGGTTTCCCGATCGACCAGTTAACCGAAGAGGCGATGGAAGGGGTCGAGGGTATCCACTTCCACAATCTGTGCGAGCAGACATTCGAGCCTTTGCGTCAGACATGGGACCGCGTTTTTGACGCGATCGAGCCGTGGTTTGGGCAATTGAAATGGATCAATATGGGCGGCGGGCACCACATCACCCGCGCCGATTATGAACGCGATGAATTGACCGAGTTCCTGCGCGATGCGGCCGAAGATACCGGGGCTGAGATCATTCTGGAACCGGGCGAAGCGGTGGCTTTGGATGCCGGAATTCTGGTCGGCACGCTGCTCGATACAGGGTTCAATGAAATGCCGTTCGGGATCACCGATATTTCCGCCACATGCCATATGCCCGACGTGCTCGAAGCGCCGTATCGGCCGGCCATGTTGGGTGAGCTTTCCGACGAGGATCAGATCCCGATCCGCTTGGGCGGGCCGTCCTGCCTTGCTGGCGATGTGATCGGCGATTACCGCTTGCCCGTGGCCGCCGAAGCGGGCGCGCGCTTCGCTTTCCTCGATCAGGCGCATTATTCCATGGTCAAGACCAACACGTTTAACGGCGTGCCATTGCCCAGCATCTGGATGTGGGATTCCGAAACCGATGCGCTCGAATGTGTCAAACGGTTCGAATATGCCGATTTTCGCGACCGGTTGAGCTGATCAGAGCCCACTCATTGCCCGCGAAGCGGAGCGGGCGAGGCGGGGCAGGGCAGGGCGGTCAAGGGCACCAAGGCCACCAAGGGCGATCAATCGGCGAGCGTGCGGCCCCGGTCATTCTGATTGATTGCCAGCGCCAACGAGCGCAGCGCGGTGAATTGCGCCGCGGCCTGCGCGACTTTGCGTTCATCCTCATCGGCATCCATCGAACCGCTTTCGAACAAATTGCCGGTTTCCACCACCACGACCACTTCGCCCCGGTGAAACACTGCGCGCACCGCATCGCTTTGAAAGGCGCGTTCAAGAGCGATCAATTGTTCGACATAGGCGGGATGGATCAAGGTGCGCGCCTCGACCTGATCATCGCTCCACACCTCGAAAATATCTTCAAATTCGGGGTGGACCTGATCAACATAATCGAGCCGGTGGCCGCGAAAGCTGACATGGTCCTTGCGCCCGCCGAGGCCAAACCAGCTGGGATGTTTGCCGGCCCGTTGCAAAAGCGTGGTGGAATGGAAATTTCTGCCAAACCCCATATCCATAATCACCCCGCGAAAAACCGTGACCCAGCGGCGGTTTTTACCGCTTCCACGCTGCTCCTCCAGATGCGCTTCGTAGAGGTTGAAGCTGTGCCCCTCGATCGTGCCATACCAACGATCTTCGAATGAATCGCGATTGTAATAGGGCAACAGGCCATAGGTTTTGGCCGCTGCAAATTCGCTGCCCGGCTCCACCTCATGCGAATAGGACAGCCCAAACTCGCGCGCGACTGCGGAATTGATCCCGACCTTCATGGCATGTTTGGCCGAAGAGATGGGCGAATATCCCCATATCGCAACACCCACCACGCCAAGGATGGCGATCAACACCCGCAATTGGCCCAAAGCACCGATGGAGAATATGACCGCGATCATCACCGCCATCGCAATCCCGCCCCACAGCCACCTTTTATTGGCCGCACGCCGAGCCTCAGCGCGCATGGCCTGTTGCTGCGCAAGCCAATCGCCCAGCCTACCCTTTAACAGCGATTGAATATCCGCTTGCATCTGCGTCATTGATCCCGTTTTCTTAAGAGGTTGATCGTAGTATTACGCGGCGATGTAAAGGAGTGGCAAACGATGGGATTGATGGCTTGGGTGATTGTGGGTCTGGTTGTGATCGCGGTGGTCGGTGTCATCGGGATCTACAACAAGCTGGTGGGTTTGCGGCAAAACGTGCGTCAGGGCCGGGCCGATATCGATGCCCAATTGCGCCAGCGTCATGATCTGGTGCCCAATCTGGTCGAAACGGTCAAAGGCTATGCCGCCCACGAAGCCGACACGCTCGAAGCGGTGATCAGCGCGCGCAACGCCGCCGCCAATGGCAATCCCGATAGCGGTTCGGAACAAGGTTTGCGGGTTGCGCTCGACAAATTGCTGGCCTTGGGGGAGGCCTATCCCGACCTTAAAGCCTCGGCCAATTTTCAGGAATTGCAGAGCGAACTGGGCGATGTCGAGGACAAGCTGGCTGCGGCCCGGCGAGCGCTCAATGCTGCGGTGTCGCGCTTCAACACTGCGCGCGAGAGCTTTCCCGCTGTGCTGTTTGCCGGTGCGCTTGGCTTTGCCGAGGCCGATTTCAACCAGCTCGACGATTCCGAACGCGGCACCGTCGATCAGGTCCCCCATATCACCTTTTGATCCGGCCCCTTTAACCGGCCACTCAATCGGGTCCCGCTATGGCGGATTGGCGGGCATCGCACGCCCGCCATCCCCACCGCTTTTGGTATTGGCAAGGGCCGTTCGAAAAATAGCGATGCAATTGGCACATTTTTGAGTTGCGCAGTGTGGCAAAGCGCCTATATGCCCGCATCTCTGCCCCAAGGGACTAACCGCAAGGCAGCCTTGTTGAAACGCTCCGGTTTATACGAACCGTTTTAGGGGGTCCCTTGAGTTGCACATTTATCCCGACGCAAAAACTGTAGCGCAACAGCTCAGTCCCGAAGAACCGGTCATTCTCAACCGCCCGCATGCTGCGCGGCGCGCGGCGCGTTTCTTCGTCGAGAAATTTCCTGGCAAAGTCCTCTATGCGGTCAAAGCCAATCCTGCGCCCGACCTCATCGAGGTGTTGTGGGATGCAGGGGTCACGCATTTTGATGTCGCCTCGATTGCCGAGGTGCGGCTGGTGCGCGCCGCGCTGCCGGAGGCGGAGCTGTGTTTTATGCACCCGATCAAGCGCCGCCGGGCAATTGCCGAGGCGTATCACACGCACGGGGTGAAGACCTTTTCGCTCGACACGTTGGAAGAGCTGGAAAAGATCGTGGAGGCCTGCGCTGATCCTGAAACGGGAGAGCCGGCCAGTGATTTGCGCCTGTGCGTGCGGCTGCGTGTGTCGAGCGAATATGCCGAGCTGAGCCTTGCGGCCAAATTCGGGTGCGAATTGGCCGATGCGCCGGGCCTGTTGCAAACCGCGCGTCAACATTGCGATTGGTTGGGCGTGTGTTTCCATGTCGGCAGCCAGGCGATGAGCCCGTTCGCCTTCGTGCAAGCGATGGACCGCACCCGCGCGGCGATTGCCGAGGCGGGCGTGGTGATCGATATGGTCGATGTCGGCGGCGGTTTCCCCAGCGTATATCCGGGAATGGAGCCGCCCCCGCTCGAGGATTATTTCCAGATCATCCACCAGCATTTCGAGGCGCTGCCGATTGCCTATAATGCCGAATTGTGGTGCGAGCCGGGCCGGGCGCTGGCGGCGGAATATTCCTCGATGATTGTGCAGGTGGAAAAACGCCGCGGGCACGAATTGTATATCAATGACGGGGC
>JABSPI010000008.1:0-10527 GCA_013214365.1 Erythrobacter sp. | reverse complement strand
ATGGCGCGCTCTACGATGCGGCGCATGTGGCATGGCGGTTCCCGGTCAATGCGCTCGAAGATGATTTGCGCGATCCGACCGAAGATTTCGCCTTTTTCGGCCCCACCTGTGATGACGCCGATTACATGGCCGGCCCATTCCCGTTGCCCGGCGATATTCAGGCAGGTGATTTCATCGAGATCGGCATGCTGGGCGCTTATGGCGCGGCGATGAAAACGGGCTTCAATGGTTTTGGCGATGCCGAAGTCGTAACGGTCGCCGATGAGCCTATGGCGAGCCTGTTCGATGGATCGCGCATCCGTCCCGAGGCCGACAATGTGGTGAGCTTGCGCTGAGTAGCTGCGGCTAGGCCGATACAACCGCGCCCGCGCAGCCTGCGCGATCTCAATTAATCCGGCCGCTCAACGAAAACGTGGCGCTGCCTGATGGCAAAAGAGCGCCCGCTGGCTTGATGCAAATATACCGGACATCGGGGTCATAGGGGCCGACCGGTTCATAGGTGCATTGGGTGAAATCGGTCGGCTGGGTGCCGCTGTTGGAAAAGGCGACGTCGCGTTCATAATCGAAATCGAGACCGGAGGCGTTGTCGCTCCAGGTCACCTCGCTCAGCGTGTTGAACTCAAGGCCAGTTGGCCATGTGTCGACCAGAAACAAACCGTCAGTATCGACCTCCTGATTGCCGGTGTTCGAAACGGCGATCGAATAGACCACTTCATTGCCGGGCGCATAAAAGGTTACAGTTCCCGACGTGTCGATCGCAGCGGATTGTTTTTCGACCTCTATCACGGGGCTCGTGACGGTGATCGACACCAAGGCCTGCGCGCTCAGCCCGCTGAGATCAGAAATTTCATAAATGAACGTGTCCAGCCCGGAAAAACCGGCATCCGGCGTGTAAACGAAGCTGCCGTCGGGATCGAAAGTGACGGTGCCGTTATTGGGGGTCTGGATTAATGTAGGCTCCACCAAGACGGGGCCACCATCGGGGTCATTGTCGATCCCATTGCCGCTTCCCAAGATTATATTTTCATCATCAAGCGCTGTCTCGAAACGGGTGGTGAATTCATCGTCGAATGCAATCGGGGGGAAGTTTGGAAATGGCGCAAGCCGGCAATTCGTGCCGTCATTGCTGCTGCTGGGATCGCCCACCGCGATCAAAACCGCGCTCGGCGTGGGGGTGAGATAGTCGAGGATTTCGTAGACATTGCCGGTGGTGTTGCGAAACGTGAACACGCGTCCATTGGCATCGGACCATGTGGCCCCTGCCGACCCTTCGTCGGGATAATTGGCGATCGCGACAACATCGTTTTGCCCGGTATCGGGATCGATCAACGACAAGGAGGTGCGGCCGGGCGCGATCAGCCTGCGGCCTTGGGGGGTGTCGACAAATGCCCAATCCGCCGCGCCCCCTGCGATGCGCTGTGATAAGGGGATATTGGTCTGCTGCTGCGTGACAAGGTCCACAATCGCCAACGTGTCTTTATCAAAGCGCAGATACATCAGATTATTGTCGCCAATATCGCCGACAACCGTGTTGAACCCGATCGCGAACTCGACCGTTAAAGCGCCGGTTGCATCAATGCGTATGATATTATTCGATTGGGTCGCGTAGAAATAGCTATCGACCGGATTATAGGCGAGCGAATTGTAACCAGGCTGTTGCGGACCAACATCAACATAGGTCGATGTTTGGGTGTCGAAGATCCGCAATTGGCCGCTTTGCACCTGATACAAATCCCCCGTGCATGGGAAGGGCACTTGGGCCGCCACGGCACTCGCCTTGGCTATGGCAATTCCGAACAAAATGCGCGCAGCCCATCTGAGGGCAGCACTCAAACTCACGCCAAAGGCCGCCCCCCAAAACCATGGGGAGCGGCCACGAGGGACAGTGTTGGCGTTCGGGCCGTTCAAACTAAACTCTCCAAAACCACGCCTTTTTCGCAGCAGGCATCATGCCAAAAGCCCTCGCGGCACAGCCACAGTCGGGTTTAGGGGCGGAGTTGCACGCGCGGCGCGCCAACACGCAGGGTAAATTCGCAAACTGCGTCAATGAATTGTTGCAAAATGTGGCACTTGCCAGCGCGATTGCACCCGGTTCACGTTCAAACATTCTGGCAACCATTCTGGCCTGATACGCGGCCCGACACGCGTTGTAAGCTCCCGCAAATAAAGGGAGCGACAAAGGCGAGAGCGGGCGATCCCGCCAACCAAAACGGCCCTTGTTCGACCAAGGGCGATCTGGCTCCGTCAAGCCGCCAAGGCAGCGCATATGCGTAATCTGGCATTCAGGATCGCGGCCGCAATTCATCCCTTCACATCCATGAGGGAGAACGAACGATTAAACCGACACTTATGACCGCTTGGCTTGCTGCGATTGGCGGCGTTGCCACTTTTTGTACCCCTGCGCATGCCCACCAGGCTGAAGAGAGCGCGGCGCAGAGCTTTGAGCTGTCCCTCGACACCGGGCAGATTGCAGCGATCGATGAACGGGCGATCACCTATTACATCGATCGACCGGACATGGCCGGGACATTTCCGATCCTGTTGGTGGTTGATGGATCGGGATGTCTGGGCCAGCGCAGGCCCGGCTTTGACCGGCTCTATTTGCCCGGCGCCAATGCGGCGCGGCCCTATGCCCGGTTGCGGGTCGAAAAGCCGGGCGTCGAGGCCGAAGCCAACGATTTAGCGGCGCCGTGTTCGGACGAGTTTCTGAAACACTACACGATGGATAACCGGGTGTTCGATCATCTGCGTGTGCTGCAACATCTCGCCGCGCATGCGCCATGGTGGAATGGTGAATTGTTGATCTGGGGCTGGTCCGATGGCGGGGATGTCGCCTCGCAATTGGTGGTGTATTACCCCAATGTCACGCGCGCTGTGCTGGGCGCGGCAGGTGGCGGCTACACTATGGCGGAACATTTCGAGGATTTCTGGGCTTGCCCGGTCGAACTGGGCGAGGGTCGCGACCCGTGCCTTGCATCCATTCGGGCCGATTTCACCCGGATGGAGGACAATCCAACCTGGACCGAAACCTGGTCGGGGCATGACAATTCGTGGCGCGTTTGGGCTTCGCGATTGCGCACCCGTTTGAGCGCACCACTGGCGGACAATCAGGCGCCGATCTTGCTGGTGCACGGCGCGTTGGACCGCGATGCGACCCCGGTTGAAAGCACCCGCAAACTGGTGTCGGATCTGGATGCGGCGGGCAACACAGCCTTCACCTATTGGGAAGTGCCGGCAATGCATCACGGGTGGAGCGATCTGCCCCCCGAACGCCAATCGGCCTTGATGCGCGGGATGCAGGATTGGCTGCTCACCGGTGAGGTGGAGCCGGACGATCTGGAATTGATTATGGAACCGGGCGCCGGCGCGCCTCAATCCGCATCGTAAGGAGCCAATATAAGGAACCAGAGCGCGGCTTCGCCCAATCGTGCGGGCCGCGCCAAAATTGCTTTATCCCGGATCAGTCATCAAACCCGACAAAGCGCGCCGCCTCGCTCACTTCGCGGCGTGTGATTTTCACCGGGTTGGCGGGGAAATCTTCATCGGGCCAGCCCATAGCGACCGCTTTCATAATCACCTGATCATCGGGAATATGGGCATGCTTGCGCACCACGGGGGATTGCATGATGCCTTGCGAATTGATCACACAGCCAAGCCCGCGCGACCACGCCGCATTGACGAGCGCAGTGGTGACCGCGCCGCAATCAAATGCGGTGTCGTCGCTGTCGGACAATTCCCGGTCATAGGTTACGATCACGCAGACCGGCGCATCGAATTGGCGAAATCCGCGCAGCACCCAATCCTGCCGCTTTTCCTTGTCATCGCGCTCAATTCCCATCGCTTCGAACAATTGGATCGCACAACCCACCTGGCGATCGCGGTGCACGCCTTGGAACGGGTGGCCTTTGCGAAATTCGCGGCTGTCGGGTTCACCGGCAAGGATGTTTTGCGTGTTGCCCTGGCGGATATTGTCGAGCGGTTCGCCGGTGATCACATGGAAATGATAGGGCTGGGTGTTCATCGAAGAGGGCGAACGCATCGCCATTGCCAAAATCTCTTCGATCAGGCTCTGCGGCACTGGTTTCTTAAGATAGCCGCGGATCGACCGGCGGCCGAGCACGACCTCGTCATATTTCTGGTCTGGATTGCCGCTCATCACCATCTCCCTTGCTTGTGTTGCAAGCGCGCTAGCGCAGTGCAGCGCTCAGACAAAATACGCTACGGCATTAGGGGGTGAAGAACGGCTTGTCGCCGGCGATTGTGACGCGTTCCATCGCCCGGCGTGCGGGGAAATAGTCCGACACGGCCAAATGTTGGCACACGCGGTTGTCCCAAAAGGCGATTGATCCCGCTTCCCAGCGGAACCGGCATTGGATTTCGACATCGCGCGCGGTTGCAAACAAATGGTCGAGCAACCACCGGCTTTCTGCCGCGGATAGACCTTCGATATGGCTGGCAAAGGCGACGTTGACGTAGATTGATCTCTCGCCCGTCTCGGGATGGGTGCGGATCACCGGATGGCGCACGGGGGGATATTTGTCGTGCAGCTCTTCGGGTTGCTTGCCCAAACGTTTGGCGAAAACCCGGGCGATGTCATGCACCGCGGTCAATCCTTCGCAAAACCGTTTCATCTGCGGCGAGAGTCGTTCGTAGGCGAGATGCATATTGGCAAACAGCGTGTCGCCGCCCACTTCGGGAACTTCGCGTGCGAGCAGGATCGAACCGAGCGAAGGCTCCTCGCGCCAGGTCACATCCGAGTGCCAATTGTTCTCTTGTCCGCGCCTGTCGGGGCCATAGGCGATCCGCAGGACCTCGGGGTTGGGTTGATCCTTGGGCGTTGCCGGATGGACTTCAAGATCACCAAAATGGCGGGCAAAGGCGATGTGCTGCTCTTGCGTCAGCTCTTGATCGCGGAAGAAGATCACGCCGTATTTGAGGAGCGCTGCACGGATATCGGGGATGCGCTCTGCGACAGTGTCGGCGCCCAGATCGATATCCAAAATCTCCGCGCCGATCGCGGGTGTCATCGGTTTGATATTGAGCGCGCCGGTGTCGAGCTTTGCCCGATCAATAATTGTGGCCATATCGCTGTCTCCCTCTCTCGCGGGGGAGTGTGCCGGGTTCTATGTGAGTGATCAAGCGGCCATTTGGGCCCGCACGGTTCACGCCGCTTTCGCCAGCTCCATATCGAGGCGGTCCCAAATCTCCACCAGAGCCTCGGTCAGCTCGTCCATCATTTCCTCTGAATGGTGCGGGCCCGGGGTGAAGCGCAGACGCTCTGTCCCGCGCGGCACGGTGGGGAAATTGATCGGCTGTACATAAACGCCGTATTCAGCGAGCAGGATGTCGCTGATCTTCTTGGCCCGCACCGGATCGCCCACCATGAGCGGGACGATATGGGTGACCGAATCCATCACCGGCAGGCCCGCTTCGGCAAATTTCAGCTTGAGCATTGCGGCCGCCTGTTGCTGGGCGTTGCGCTCCACATTCGAGCTCTTGAGGTGCTTGACCGAGGCCAGCACGCCGGCAACCAGAACCGGCGAGAGCGAAGTGGTAAAGATGAAGCCGGGCGCATAGGAACGGATGCAATCCACAACCCGCGTGTCGGCCGCGATATAGCCGCCCATAACGCCGAACGCCTTGCCCAAAGTGCCCTCGATAATGTCGATCCGGTGCGCTGCATTGTCGCGTTCGGAAATGCCGCCGCCATGCTCGCCATACATGCCCACCGCATGCACTTCGTCGATATAGGTAAGGGCGTTGTATTTTTCCGCCAGATCGCAAATCGCATGGATCGGGGCGACATCGCCATCCATCGAATAGACGCTTTCAAACGCGATCACTTTGGGCGTTTCGGGCGCCTCTGCGGCGAGCAATTCTTCGAGATGACGGATATCATTGTGGCGGAAGACGCGCTTCTCGCAACCTGAATTGCGGATCCCGGCAATCATGCTGGCGTGGTTCAATTCATCAGAGAAAATGACGCAGCCAGGCAGCAATTTCGCCAGCGTCGACAAGGTCGCATCATTCGAAACATAGCCCGAGGTAAACAGCAGCGCTTGTTCCTTGCCGTGGAGCTCGGCGAGTTCTTTCTCAAGCTCAACATGCAGATGGGTGTTGCCGCCAATATTGCGCGTGCCGCCCGATCCTGCACCAACATCGTGCAGCGCCTCTTCCATCGCGCCGATCACAACATCGTGTTGGCCCATGCACAGGTAATCGTTCGAACACCACACCGTGATCGGCTTGGGCCCGTTATGGCCGTGAAAACAGCGCGCATTGGGGTAGGCGCCTTTATTGCGCAAAATGTCGATGAAGACACGGTAGCGGCCTTCCTCGTGCAGGCGATCGATGGCCTGGTCGAAGATTTGGTCGTAATTCACTTAAATCCTGCCACTTTCACATTTCGGGCCAGTCATTTCGCATGCAGCTTATGTCATGCTCCTGACGCCCAAATTCGATCCCAATCCGGCCATTCGACCCAAAACCTAACCGGACTTTATTCAGCGCCCTATTTAGCAAGCTTTCGGTTTTTTAAAACCGTGATCTTTGCGAGCGGTTTGCAGCTTCAAAAACGTTCGATCGGGGCAAAGCCGCGCGCAGCGGTCATGGCTTGCAAGCCTTTGATATTGTCTGGTTTGGTGGTGACGACAAACCGGTCGGGTCCGGCGGCTTCCCACTCTTGCCCTTCAACCAGATGCGCTATTCTGCGGGCAATTCCGGCCGCGCCGTCGATCAATTGCACGTTTTCGCCAAATTCGCGCGCCAATTCATCGGCGAGCAGGGGGAAATGGGTGCAGGCCAGAACCAGCGTATCGATCTGCGCCTGACCTGCCATTTCGCCCGCCATTTCACGCAGCCTTTCTGCCGCTTCGATGATCGCGCGGCGATCCACATCTTCGCCGCGCATTTTCTGCTCTGCGCAATCGACAAGGGCGGGGGCCGCCAGCCGCAACAGGCGTTTGTCGGCGGCAAATTCGCGCTCCAATTGGTCGACGTAATCCTGCCTGATAGTGGCTTGTGTGCCGAGCAGGCCGATAATCCCCGTCTTGGTCGCGCGCGCCGCCGGCTTGATCGCTGGCACCGTTCCCACAATCGGCACTTCCAACACATCGCGCACCATGCCCAGCGCAATCGTCGAGGCGGTGTTGCAGGCAATGCAGACAAGCCGCGGGGCGAAGCGTTCGCTCATCCGGCCCAGCAATCCCGCAACCCGCGCGGCGATCTGTGCCTCGGTTTTGGTGCCATAGGGCATGCCGGCCAGATCGGCGGCGTAAATCACTGGCGCATCGGGCAAGATAGCGCGCAACTGATCGTAAACGGTCAGCCCGCCGACACCGCTGTCGAACACGAGGATGGGGGCATGTCTGTCCAAAATGATCAATCCCGTCTGCTGTGCCGCGCCGCTTTTGCGCAGCTTGTCCCAAGACTATCTTTTCTTAACGCCAGATCGCGCTAGAAGAAGTCCAAAGCGGGGGCAATGCCCGCAATCTTTTGATCGCGGGCATTGTCTGCACGGAGAATGGAATTTGGAACCGATACTTGCTGCTTTGCTTGGCTATTTCGCCGGCTCGATCCCTTTTGGTCTGCTTTTGACCAAGGCCGCGGGTATGGGCGATGTGCGCGAGATCGGATCAGGCAATATTGGCGCGACCAATGTGCTGCGCACCGGCAATAAGGGGCTCGCGGCGGGCACGTTGCTGCTCGATCTGCTCAAGGGGTTCGCACCGGTTTTTGCCGCTGGCATCATCTGGTCCGGGGATAGCGCAGATGTGGCCAAGGCATTTGCCGCAGGGGGCGCAGTGATCGGCCATTGTTACCCGGTTTGGCTGGGCTTTAAGGGCGGCAAGGGCGTCGCCACCAATGCCGGCGTATCGTTTGGCTTGGCCTGGGCGATTGGCGGGGCCTATGCGCTCATCTGGCTCAGCATGCTGGCGATTTTCCGGATTTCGAGCCTTGCCGGGATGAGCGCGGTGGTTGCCGCCGCGGCGGCCGCGCCCTTGTTTGGCTACCCGCAGTTTTTCCCGGTTCTGGCCGCGATTGCGGGGCTGATCATCTACCTTCACCGCGACAATATCACCCGCCTGATAAAGGGGGAGGAGCCCAAGATCGGCGGCAAAAAGGACGCGCAATGACCAGGCGATAACCGGGTTGGCATAGGCAAAGGGGGCGCCCATGTGCGATCGGCGCGCCGCAAATGGGGGTGTTTGGTGATGGAAAACGGGGGGCAGGCCAATAGGGGCCAAGCAGAGAGAGGCCAGGCAGAGAGGGGCGAGAGCAAGCTCAGCCAAGCCGAAGCATTTGCGCGCATACGTTTGCTGCGTTCCCCCCGAATTGGCCCGGTCAGCTATCACCAATTGCTCGCCCGGTTTGGCAATGCGGCCGCCGCATTGGAGGCTTTGCCCGAACTGGGTTCGCGCGGGAAACAGCGTTATGCGCCTGCGCCGATTGGCAAAATCGAAAGCGAGATCGAAGCCGTGCGCGCCGCAGGGGCGCAATATTTGTTTCATGATTCGCCTGATTATCCCGCGCTTCTGCGCGAAATCAGCAGCGCGCCGCCCATCGTCACTTGCCGCGGGCGGCTCGAATTGGCGCACACGCCCAGCGCCGCGATTGTCGGTGCGCGCAATGCCTCGGCCGCGGCGATCCGGCTGGCGCGTGAATTTGCCGCCGGGCTGGCGCAGGCCGGCTTCACCGTGGTCAGCGGGCTGGCTCGCGGGATTGACGGGGCCGCGCATGAAGGCGCCATGCCCGCAACCATTGGTGTCATCGCCAGCGGGATCGACATCGCCTATCCCTCACAACATGCCGAATTGCAGGAACAGATCGCCAATGAGGGCCTGTTGATCGCCGAACAACCCCCCGGCGTCGAACCACGCGGCCCCCATTTCCCCAGCCGCAATCGCATCATTGCCGGGATTGCTTCGGGCACAGTGGTGGTTGAGGCCGCGCCCAGATCGGGGTCCTTGATCACCGCGCGTCTGGCGGCAGAGGCGGGCCGCGAGGTGATGGCGATACCCGGCTCCCCGCTCGACACGCGTTCGCAAGGGTGCAACCAATTGATCCGCGATGGCGCGGTTCTGGTCGGCGCGGCTGAGGATGCGATCGAATTGCTTGAAACCTTCACCGGAGAACCACGCTCAACCTACCGTGTGGCGGAAGAGGTGAGCGATTTCGACTATGCCGATTTGGAAGAGGTTGATCCGCGCGAAGGGGCCGAGGCGATTGCGCAATTGTTGTCGACCGCGCCGATTGCGATCGATGAATTGATCCGCCAATCCGGCGCCAGCGCGGCGAGCGTGCATATGGCCTTGTTGGAAATGGAATTGGCGGGCGAAATTGAACGCCATGATGGCGGCGCGGTGGGGCTGACCTGAGGTGGTTGCATGCGCGCGCGTTGAGCGGCGCAAATTACAAGTGGAGACAAAATGGCATTTATCCAAACGAAGCGTGCAGGGATGGGCGAATTGCTCACCGGCACCTTTGCCCATCTGGCGTTGATCTGGCGCGAAATCGCGGTGTATTTCGGGGTGTTTTTGGTGATTGGTTTGATCAGCGATGCGCTCTTTGCCTCGCCTGATCTTGCGCCTTTAACCGCGATTATCGGCCTTGCGGCAATTCCTGCGTATTTTGCCGGTCAATATTGGCTGTATCGCGCGGCATTCAAACGGCTGGGCGCCCAATATGATCCGCGGTTTAAAGCGTTCAGCATGTTTTTCATGGCTGTGATCTTGGTCTTCCCGATTTCCGTCGGGATGAATTTGCTGATCGTGCCCGGCCTGATTCTGGCGGCCAAATGGGTGATGGCGCCCAGCTTCCTCGTCGCGCAGGAGCGCAGTTTGTTCGGTGCAATGGGCGACGCCTGGCATGCGAGCAGCGGCAATAGCTGGCAATTGACCGGCGCGTTCACTGTGCTGTGCGTCATATGGCTGGTGGCGTTCAGCCTTCTGCTCACCCTTATTGGGATTGGCGACACAGGAGGTCCGGCGCGGATCAATGCCTTTGAATGGCTGACCTTCCACATTTTGCCGGTTCTTCTGCTGGGCCTTTCGGTTGCGGCCTACCGCCTGTTGGCAGAGGACGACACCAGCTTGGTCGAGGTGTTTGAATGAACCTCACCGGATCGCCGCAGGAGCTCTTGTGGCAATATCAAACCGCGATTGCGAAAGCGGGAGCGGGCACCGTGTTGGCCTATATTGTGGTCACCACTGCGCTTTACTCCGCGGGCGATATCCTGATGGTGGAGGATGGACTGTACGTCCTGATCACTATTGTGGGCTGGGCGCTTGATTATCTGTTGCTGCGCCATTTAATGAAGGCCAGCGCCGCGCCCAGCGAGGCGCCGCTGGGCGGGGTCGGTGGCTATTTTGCTCTGGGGCTGGTGAGCGGGGTGGCGATTATCGCCGGATTGATCCTTTTGATCATCCCCGGCCTTTATTTGATCCTGCGTTGGTTGCCGGCCTATGCGCGGCTGTATGTGCATGGCGATGGAGTTGCTTCGGCATTGCGCTGGTCCTGGCAGGAGAC
>JABSPI010000079.1 GCA_013214365.1 Erythrobacter sp. | reverse complement strand
TTGTCCGCGCGCCCTATCTCAACGCTCAAAACACCGAAACGTTCAAACCGCCTTGGCCCAAAAGGGCCCTAAACGGCAAAAGTCCGGATGGCATACCGCAAACGGGCTGTGCCTGCCGGACTAGACTCGAACGTGTCGAATGACCGGGGCCTCTACGGCAACACGCGACCTCCGTCAACACCCAGTCGCGCATATTTAGCTTTGAAAGACTGGCCAACACTCTTGGCCTGTTGGCGTTGGCCAATATATCTCGGGAAGTCAGACAAAAGGCGCGCGCACGCATCGCCTAGAAACAGACTTGCTCGCCGTTGATCCAGTTCAGACAATCCCGGTAAGGCGAAAATCTCTCCACCCCGATCAACCCGGACCGCCCAAATCGCCGAACGCTTCATCGACCGTGGGGCCACTTGGCTTTTCGGCCTCCTGCGCCTCGGCATCCTCGAGCACGGCTTCAGGATCGATTGTAATCGGCGCGTCCGGCTCGCCGTCAGTTACAACCTCTGCGCCGACCTGCTCGCTTGCCTCAGGGTCCGCTTCGGGCCCACCATCTGGATCTGGCACAGCAGGTGTGGTGGGAGCAACAAGCACACCCAATTGATCAGACAGCCGCGTCAACTGCAGTGTCATAACGCCGTCCACCGCCTGGGAGATGGCTTCGACAGGATAGCGCATCTGCCCCCCAACATTGTATTCCCACACAATCCGGGTGCCGTTGATCTCGGGAGTGGCAACCTCCGTGATAGCGATTGTTAACACCCCATTGACCGGCTCGCTCTGCAACGGGCCCAGCGCACCTGTCATTCGCAAAGCAACCTCAGGATAGGCCTGGATCACCCGCATATGCTCGACGCTGCCCTCGAGGGTGAAGCGGTCGGGTTCGTTGACTTCGGGGATCTTTTCACAAAAACATCCACCCGCCTGCGGTGTCAGCGTCAGATTGGCCGCGTCTCCCGACCATGTGTGCTCAGATGCCCACCACTGCGATGGACTGATCAGGGCAAGCCATGTTTCGGTAAGGCTTGCGTCAACCACCGCCTCATTACGACTGATAAAGTGGCCATCCTCGGCTTCGATCACTTCGGCCGCTGCCGGGATCGCCGGCAAAGCCGCCAATGCCAAGCCGAGCGCGAATGTGGCGCGGGTTGAATTTGTCATGCGTAACGCATCCCTTCCCTCAAACGATGATGAGATTAGAGAACTGCCATCGGCGTGGGAAGAGCCGAGCTAAATTTAGGCAAGGACCGCATCGATGGAAGCAGCNACTTCATCGATNTCGGCCATCCCATCAACACGGGTCACAATCCCGCGCGCTTCGTAACCCGGAAGAATGGGCGCAGTCTTGGCGCGGTATTCCGCCATGCGGGTGCGCACGGTCTCTTCATTGTCGTCAGGGCGCCGTTTGAACTCGGTTGATCCGCATGTGTCGCAGACACCCTCTTTCGCGGGAGGATTAGCGGTGTCGTGATAGAGAGCGCCGCAATTGGCACAGGAGAAGCGCCCAGTGATCCGCTCAACCAAAGCATCGACATCCACATCGAGCTCGATCACATGAGCCAATGTCCGCCCGTGCTTGGCCAACAATCCATCCAGCTGATCACCCTGAGCCGCAGTGCGCGGATAACCATCAAAGATGGCACCTTGATCAGCGGGCATGCCAGCGAGATTTTCATCAATCAGCGCTGACACAATCTCATCAGAGACCAGCTCACCACGATCCATAACGGCCTTGGCTTCCAGCCCCACCGGGGTGCCAGCCTTGACCGCTGCGCGCAGCATATCGCCGGTGGATAGCTGTTGCATGCCGTGGCGTTCTACCAAGCCTGCACTCTGCGTGCCTTTACCAGCGCCCGGAGGGCCAAGAAGAATGATGTTCACAAGCGGTCCCCTTTTGTCGCTCGGGCACTCCACCCGGCGCCTTTGTGTGCTGTTTCAGCGGTTCATGCGTTACCGCATGCGCCCTTTCAACTTCGCCTTCTTGATCAGGTCACCATATTGGTGCGCCAACAGGTGCGATTGAACTTGGCTGATCGTATCTACTGTGACGTTCACAACGATCAACAAACTGGTGCCGCCCAGGAAAAGCGGAATGCCGGTTTGCGCAATCATATATTCAGGCACCACACAAACCACCGTCAGATAGATCGCGCCGACCACAGTGATCCGGGTGAGAACATATTCGAGATAATCCGCGGTCCGTTTGCCCGGACGAATGCCGGGAATGAAACCGCCATTGCGCTTCAGATTGTCAGCAGTGTCTTCCGGGTCAAACACCACCGCGGTGTAGAAGAAGCAGAAGAAGATGATCCCGATCGCATAAAGCAGCATATAAATCGGCTGACCATGCTGCAGGTATTGATTGAGCGATTGAATGATGCTGCCAGACGTCGTGGTTGTATCAATCGACTGCCCCGCAAAGGACGAAATTGACAAAGGCAGCAACAGCAGCGAGCTAGCAAAGATCGGCGGGATCACACCAGCCGTGTTGAGCTTCAACGGCAGGTGCGAGCGATCCGCTTGCATCATACCCTGTTGCGTTGCGCGCTTGGGATATTGGATCAACAAGCGACGCTGCGCGCGCTCAACAAAGCTGATCAGCAGGATTAAAACCGCAACCATGACCAAGAAAGCGATGATAATAGTCGGCGCGATAGAGCCCGTGCGCCCACCTTCAAACATATTGATGGCAAAGGTGGGGAATTGGGCAACAATCCCAGCCATAATGATCAAGGAAATGCCATTACCGATCCCGCGCGAGGTGATTTGTTCACCCAGCCAAAGAAGGAACATCGTGCCGCCAACCAAGCTGATCACCGCGCCGATGCGGAACATATAGCCAGGATTGACCACCGCGGCGATACCATTTGCGCTCGACAAAGCTTCGAGCCCAACAGCCAGAAAATACCCTTGAATGGCGCACAAGAACACTGTCCCATAACGAGTGTACTGGTTGAGTTTCTGACGTCCGGTAGCGCCCTCTTTCTTGAGCGCAGCGAGCGTGGGGTGCAACGCCGATGCCATTTGCACCACGATCGAGGCGGTGATGTAAGGCATAACACCCAGCGCAATCAGGCTCATACGTTCAAGGCTGCCGCCGGTGAACATATTGAACATGCCGAGGATGCCCTCCTGCTGCTGCTCAGCCAATTGAACCAACCCCAACGGGTTGATGCCCGGCATCGGGACAAAGCTCAAAAAGCGGAAGACGATCAGCGCACCGATCGTGAACCAGATGCGTTGACGCAGCTCAGTCGCCTGAGCGAAATTGCCCAGGTTAAGATTGCTGGCGATGTTATCGGCGCGAGAAGCCATGTTTTTTGTTTGATCCTAACAGTCTTGGCCGGCTCGGTGCGAACCGATCTTTAACCCTGCGGGCCAAGATAGGAAGAGCGGGCCCGATTGTCGAACCCTACGGCCCACTTTTCATCATCCCGGAGCGCGAAAAAGCGCGTGCGGGATGATAATATTCAAGCTTACTAGGCGCCTGCCTTCTTAGCAGGGGCCGCCACTTCCACGCTGCCGCCAGCCTTTTCGACCGCTGCAATCGCGCCTTTGGTGGCGCCGGTGACGACGAACTTGGCCTTGGCCTTGATTTCGCCTTTACCCAGCAAACGTACACCGTCCTTGCCGCCGCGAACTAGACCCGTGTCACGCAGCACCTCTTCGGTGATGTCCTTCTTGCCATCGATCTTCTTGGCATCGATCCATTTTTGAACCATGCCGATGTTCACCTCGGCGTAATCCTTGCCAAATGGGTTGTTAAAACCACGCTTCGGAAGACGCATGTGAAGCGGCATCTGGCCGCCTTCGAAGCCCTTGATCGCTACCCCTGAACGGGACTTTTGACCTTTTTGACCGCGTGCAGCAGTTTTGCCTTTGCCCGAACCGATACCACGGCCCACACGCATGCGCCCCTTACGGGCACCATCATTGTCACGGATGTCGTTGAGTTTCATCGTTGCACTCGCTTTCGCTTTCAGAACGGCCCCACCATGGGGCAACGCGCTATTTGGAGGGCGCGCGAATAGCGGAGAGTGCGCGGGGGTGCAAGGGAAAATGAGGGGAGCACTCGCTGTCTCTCTTTTCAATGGACCCATGCAATTTGCTTTTTAGGCTGTCTAACATGGCTCGGCTTCACTGGTATCGAAATGCCGAATTGAATGCTGGGATTGAAGCGTCGTTTCGCGAAAAATCATCTCACGCAAGACGCCAGAACTCCCAAGGTCATGAATTAGTTCAGATTGTCCGTTCCTACACGCTTCGCTTAGCGCTAGTCGAAACCACCAACCTGCGCCTCAAACGCAGGCGGGCCCGCCATGCGCGCTTGCATGACGGGCCCGTCTTGAATGTCGCTATCGACTTGAAGTTAGTCGACTACAGTCACCAGATGCGGGATCTTTGCGATTGCGCCGCGCACCTCAGGAGTGTCCTGACGCTCAACGACTTTGTGCATCTTGTTGAGGCCAAGACCGATCAGGATCTTACGCTGGCTCTCAGGACGACGGATCGGCGAACCGATCTGCTTGATTTTGATGGTAGCCATTGTCGGTTACTCCGCAATTGCAGCAGCGTCGACTTCCGCCTCAGCTGCACTGGAACCGCCGCGACCCAAAAGGTCGGCCACTTTCTTACCGCGACGCTGAGCCACAGACTTCGGTGAAGTCTGGTCTTGCAACGCGGCAAAAGTAGCGCGGATCATGTTGTAAGGGTTCGACGTGCCGACCGACTTGGTCACAACGTCAGCAACACCCAGGCTTTCAAACACAGCACGCATCGGACCACCCGCGATGATACCAGTACCCGGAGGCGCGGTGCGAACGGTCACTTTACCAGCGCCGAAACGGCCATTGCCATCATGATGCAGCGTGCGACCTTCTTTCAAAGGAACGCGGATCATCTTCTTGCGCGCAGCAGCGGTTGCCTTGGTGATCGCCTCAGGCACTTCGCGAGCCTTGCCGTGACCAAAGCCAACGCGGCCCTGACCATCGCCAACCACGACGAGCGCAGCAAAACCAAAACGCTTACCACCCTTCACCGTCTTGGAGACGCGGTTAATGTGGACCAGCTTTTCGATGATGCCATCATCTTCTTCTTCGCGGCGACCACGGCCACCATCGCGGCCACGACCACGACCGCGGCCTTCACCGTCACGGCCACCACGGCCACGACCACGGCCACGACCCTTTTGCTCCTCAGCGGGGGCCTCGGACTTGGCTTCCTCAGCGGGTGCCGCCTGAGCAGCGGGTGCCGCAGTTGCAGCAGCTTCGGTTACGGCTTCTTCAGTTTTGTTTTCGTCAGCCATCATCAGAACTCCAGCCCGCCTTCGCGAGCGGCATCAGCCAACGCCTTGACGCGGCCATGAAAAAGGAACCCGCCGCGATCAAACACGACAGTGGTCACACCAGCCTTCTTGGCTGCAGCTGCGATATCCTTGCCAACCTTAACGGCGGCATCGATATTCGCGCCCGAAGCCTTCGCACCCAGCGTAGACGCAGCAGCGACCGTGCGGCCTTCTGCATCGTCAATGATCTGGGCGTAGATGTGACGACCAGTGCGGTGCACCGACAAACGCGGCTTACCACCAGCGCGTGCACGAAGTGCAGTGCGCACCCGGCGACGGCGACGTTCAAAGAGAGAAAGTTTTGCCATCTTACTTCTTCTTCCCTTCCTTGCGGAAGATATACTCGCCGCGATACTTGATACCCTTGCCTTTGTAAGGCTCGGGCTTGCGCCACTTGCGGATTTCAGCGGCAAACTGGCCCACGGCCTGCTTGTCGATACCGCTGACTTCAACAGTGGTCTGATCGGGCGTCTTCACTTCGAGACCTTCTGGCACGGCGAGATCGACATCGTGGCTGAAGCCCAGCTCCAACTTCAAAGTCTTGCCCTG
>JABSPI010000078.1 GCA_013214365.1 Erythrobacter sp. | reverse complement strand
AACATCGCCGCCGCGGTTTCGGTGACCAGAGCGGCAACCTTGATCGACCCTGGAGCAATTCCGGCGGCCATTTCGCGTTTGGTGAGCATAGCATCGAGTGTTGCGACATCATGGCCACCTTCGGCCTTTGGCAGGAATATTCCGCCGGGCGCAGACCCCGAAGCCACAATCACGTCCAGATCAGCCTCGGTCCAATCGCCCGATAATGGGTTGACCCGGACCCATATCCGCGAGGTGTCGGCGGCGCTGGCAATCGCGTCTGCAACCATGGCGCGCGCTTCGCTCTTGCGGTCTGGCACCACCGAATCTTCCAGATCAAGCAGAGCGATATCGGCATCACTGGCGATCGCTTTGCCCATTTTCTTGGTGCTGTCGCCCGGGGCAAATAGCCAGCTGCGCATGCGTGTTGTCATAAAACGGCTCCTCTCCTGCCCTGCGGTTAGGGGGCGCTCACCCAGGGTGCAAGCCTTGATGGTTTATCAGCATTGGCCGGGTTAGAATGAGCCTTCGAGGTCGAGCGAGAAGATCGTTCCGAAAGTGCGGTCGCGGTCCTCGACAAAATCTACAATCCCGGCGGCGCGGTCGACAAAAATGGTGCGGTCGGTGCGATTGTCGCGGTTGAGCAAATTGCCCACACGGAACCGGCCGGTCATGCCAAAAATGTCCTTGTGTTCGACAAATACACGCAGAAAGCCGGGCGTCTCGAGCCGCTGCGAAACCTCATCCAAGCGGACATTCGGGCGCGATTCGTCATAGCGGAAAAATGCACCAATCGCCCACGGTGTGCCGATGAAATCTTGTCGCCATTCAATATTGAAATCGAGATAGTCATTGCCCGAAATCTGCCTCGGCGTGCCCAGCAATGGGTCAAGCACCTCACTGTCGGTCCAAAGCCCGCTCAGATCGAGCCGCATGCCTTTTATACCGATCGGATCGAACAGCAGGGTCAACTCGCCCTCGAGCCCGTAAATCGTCGCAGAATCGATGTTCCCGGGCGCTTGTCCACCCCCTTCGATCGGGATTTGATCGACGATATCGCTGATATCCTCGTAAAACCCACGCAGATTTATTGAACCCAAATCACCCAGACTTTGGGTGGCCTCCAATTCGAAATTCCAGCTTTGCGGTGGCACCAGGTTTGAATTGGTCACATCGACCCGGTCTTGATCGAGATCGGTAACGGCGATGAAATCGAAAAAGTCGAGCTGGCCCACGACCCGTTCAATTCGGCCTGAGACATTCAGATCAGAGTTGGCCTGCCAATCGAAAGCGGCAAACCCCTTGGGTCGCCAGAATGACCGGCTTTGCCCATCAACGCCCGATTGGCTGATTTTGGAATATTCCGAGCCAAGCGAAAACTGCACCAAGAAATTGCTCGACAATGCGCGGCCATAGGTCACGCTAAATTCGGCTCTATCTTCGTCGACGCGGGCGCTTGCCCCGTCAAATTCGACTGGCTGTAAAATGCCTTGATCATCGCGCGTTTCGAGGGTGGAATTGATGTCGAGGAAGTTTTGTACTCCCTCGGCTGCGAATTGCAGATCGCCGCCAAGTCCATCGAAACTGTATTCCGCGCGCACGATTGTTTCGCCTTCATCCGCGTCGCGCGTGAACAGCGATCCGGTCGGTACGCTCCCGTCGGCGAAAGTGGTGGTGACTTGCGAGGTCGTTGGGCTGTCTTCGTAGCGGTGATAGCCGATCAGCTTGAGCGTGCCAGCGCCNAGGCCGAAGCTGTAATCGGCGCCGAATTCATAATTGAATTCATCTTCAGTGGCGCGAAAAACGCGTTCGCGGTCGCTGGGCGATATGGTTCCGCTGCGCGAAGAATCCTCGCCTTGGCGGAAGATGAAACCCTGCACTTGGCCCGTGAGGTTGAGAAGATTGCCATTGTCGGCCGTGCGCGCGAAAGAGCCCGATAAAGACGGCCGGTCGGAATTGAAAAAGGATTGTTCGTCGCGTGTGTCGATCAATTGGCCCGCGCCGTCATAGACCAGCTCGAACCCTTCATCACCGCGTCGCCCGGCGTCATTTTCAAGGCTGAGCGTCCATTCGGTCTTTTCTCCCCCGCCAGCGAGCGAGATTTGCCCATCGCTCCACCGAAAGGGGACACCGCGATCACGCCATTCGGCGGAATAGCGGAATTGGCCGGTGATCCCGCCGGTCGAGCGGGTGATCACATTGAGCACCTGGCCCGTCAGGCCGCCAATATCGAGGCTGGCGCCGTCAACCAGTTCGAGCCGCACCACCTCGTCGGCCGGTATCCGTTGCAATGCAGAGACCGGGCCATTTGATTTGCCCGAAATGCGTTGGCCGTTGATGATGACATTCGTGTTGGCCTGACCAAGCCCGCGTTCGCCGTCATCCGAACGGATTGAAAAGCCCGGAATCTGTTCCGCCATGTCGAGCGCGCTGCGCGGGGCAAAGCGGGCGAAATCCTCGGGCACGAATACCCGCCGGGTGTTTTCCTCAGTCGAGGGTTCGCCCGTCTCATCCTGCGCGCTGGTCTCGCTGCGTGCCGCAGCCGGCGCCGCTGCAAGCGCTAGGACGGCTGCGCTCAACAGCAGTCCAGCGGGCCTTGTCCACCCAGTGCGGTGTTGGTGTGAAGGGGAGGGAGTCATGCAAGGCCCTTGCGCAGGATTGGAATTTTATAACAGCCCCAAGGGACGAAAGGGGCTCTGCGTTCGATGAACGCCAATCGCGTGAAAAGGGTCCATCGGATCGGTATGAAATTGATTTGCAACGCACCCAATCGGGGCAAATCCTCAGGGCGATAGGCCGCACCACTGGACAAAGCCGCATGTGATCTGGTGAATGACACAGCCACCAGATCGGCGTTGCCGCATTCGAGCGATTGCTGTGGGCAATCCGCGCCAAGTGGTAGTGGGTACACGCATAGGTTCTTCAGAGATAGAGGGCCAAAGATAAGGGTCAAAGATAGAGGCGCACATGCTGTTTTACATCGAATGGCTCGCGGTTGCGCTGGGCATCATCAATGTCGGCTTGCTCGTTCGGCGCAGCATTTGGAACTATCCCTTCGGGATTGCGATGGTGACCTTGTATTTCGTGATTTTCACCGATGCTCGGCTCTACGGTGATGCAGGGTTGCAGGTGTTCTTCCTCCTCACACAGATTTACGGCTGGATCAGCTGGAATAAAGTGCGGGGTCAGATGGGCGATGTTGTGGTGCAATGGTCGGATGCCGGACTGGTGCTTGCGGTTCTGGCCGCGACCTCTATCGCCGCGCTCGCTCTGGGGTTTGCGATGGAGCGCTTCACCGATGCCGCCGCACCCTATCCCGATGCTGCCATTGCCGCTTTCAGCGTGACCGCGCAGGTTTTGATGGTGCTGCGCCGGATTGAAAGCTGGATCTATTGGATTGCCGTGGATGTTTTGGCGATCTGGCTGTTTTGGACCCGCGACCTTGCCCCGACCAGCGGGCTTTATGCGGTGTTTTTGCTGTTGGCGATTGCGGGGCTGTGGCAATGGCTCAAAGCTCACAAGGCTCAAAATTCGCTGCAACCCCGGGCAGGGATGGCATAGATCGCCATGACCCGCGGTTTCGTTCTGGGCAAATTTATGCCGCCCCATGCCGGCCATATCAGCCTGTGCCGCGCGGCGGCGCAGATGGTTGACCAACTCACCATTCTGGTCTGCTCACAGCCCGATGATGCGATGGCGGGCGTACAGCGCGCGGCCTGGATGCGCGAATTGTTCCCCGCAGCCCGGGTTTGCCATGTCGACCGGCGCGTTCCGCAAGCGCCGCAGGACAGCGATGATTTCTGGCCCATCTGGCGAGCGATTGTGCGCGAGTTTCATCCCGAGCCGATTGATCTGGTGTTTGCCGGCGAAGAGTACGGATTGGAATTGGCCGAACAGGTGGGCGGGCGGTTTGTACCGTTCCTGCGCGCTGACGGCGATGGCGACGCCGAACCCGACGTCTACGCCGGGGCAGGAGGCGTGGCGCGCCTGTCCAGCACTGCGGTGCGTGCCGATCCGGCGCGATATTGGCGCTATCTGCCCGCGCCCGTGCGCCGCGATGAGGTCAAGATTGTCGCGCTGCACGGAGTGGAAAGCGTGGGCAAATCCACTCTTGCCAAGGCGCTAGCCCAGCGGCTCGATAGCGATTGGGTCGCCGAATATGGCCGCGCCCATTGCGAGGTGCATGGCAATGATCTGGTGCCTCGCGATCTTGAACTGATTGCGGCTGCGCAGACCGCATGGATTGATGCGGCGCGCGAATGGTCGGGGCCGGTTTTGATCACTGACACTGATTGGTTGATGACGGCGGCGTGGAATCTTTTGCTGTTTGACCGGCCACTTTCCGGGCCCAGCTATCCTTTGGCGGATTTGTACCTCCATCTGCCGCCTGATCTGCCGTGGGTTGATGATGGCACGCGAATGTTCGGGGGGGATGCGGACCGCCGCCGGTTCGATGCGATTTGCCGCGATGTTCTGGCGCAGGCGGGGGCAAATCTTGCCGTGCTCGATGCACCTCTGGATGCGAGGCTCGACCAAGCCTTGGCGGCGATAGGGACGTTGTAAGCAAGACGCGCGGCGATTTTCCGCACTCAGCCGAGCTTTGGGCGCAGCGTTGGCTGATACGACGCCGTCGGGGTCAAAACGTAAAGAGGTGAATTCTCCACTGGTCGGGAAGACAGGATTCGAACCTGCGACCCCCACACCCCCAGTGTGATGCGCTACCAGGCTGCGCTACTTCCCGTATCCAGTGGAGGAGGCGCGCTATAGGCGCGGTCGAACGGGCTGGCAAGCCGATAAGATAGACAATTGTGATTGTGGCCGATTTTGCACCCGGTTTGATCAAGGTTTGCAGCGGCTTGCACACACTCAATTGCCCGCCGCTTGTATTGCTGCTAGGCGCGCCCACTTACATGGGATCATTCGGGGATCGATCGGGGATCAGTCGGGGTTTTTGGGCGGAAGGCAAACCGCTTAACCTTGCACGGCTCTGGTTTAACCGATTTAATTTTGAAACGGGCCTTTGACATATGCTTGATTTACTCGCCGCTGCCGGTGCGACAGAACCTCCGGGCTGGATTGGTTGGCTGCCGATCGTAGGTATGATTGCGATCTTCTGGTTCCTGATCATTCGCCCGCAAATGAAGCGGCAGAAAGAGCATCAGGAGCGCGTCGGTGGTCTGAAAAAAGGCGATCAGGTCGTGACCCAAGGCGGCCTGGTCGGCAAGGTCATCAAGGTCGATGACACCTATGCCGAGATTGAATTGGCAAAAGATGTGCGCGTTAAAGCGGTCAAGCACACGATTGCCGACCTGATCGAGCCGGGCGGCAAGCCCGCCAACGATTGAGCCCAAGGGCAATATAAGACCCGGCGGCGATTGCGTGCGCCGGGATACCTTTCCAACATTTCATAAGGTTCAAATCGGGCGGCAATGCTTGAAACACCCCTCTGGAAGAAAATCTCGCTCTGGGTTTTGACCCTCGGCCTTGCCGTGGCAGCGCTGCCGTCATTGCTGGGCCCATTCATGGCATCGACCGAGCCGGAAGCCGGCGATGATCCAGCCGCATCCGTCGCCACAGCTCAGCGTGAGGACGATGACAGCTGGCTGCCACGGATCAATCTGGGGCTCGACTTGGCAGGTGGTTCGCACCTCCTGCTCGAAGCGGACCCCGATGATGTCGCTTCGCAGCGGCTGGAAAACATGGAAGAGGCGGTCGAGGCCGCGCTTGAAAACGCCGCGCCGGAAATCGAGTTTAGCGACACATCGCGGGCCAATGGGGTTTTGTCATTCCTGCTCGATTCGCCTGCGGACATTGACCGTGCACGCGGCGTGCTCGAACCGCTTTTGATGGGTGATGGCGGGGCGTTGACGCCTGAGTGGGAATTGAGCGTTGTTGACACCCAGCGCATGGTGCTGACCCCGACCGATACCGGTCTGGCGGTTGCCCTCAATTCCGCGATGGAAGGGGCGGTCGAAGTTGTCCGGCGCCGGATCGATTTGCTCGGCACGCGCGAGCCGACGATTATCCGCCAGGGTGACACCCGCATCGTGGTGCAAGTGCCCGGCCTGCAAGATCCGCAAGCGTTGAAAGACCAATTGGGCCAAACCGCGCAGCTCGAGTTTAAATTGGTCGATCGACAGGCTTTGCCCACCAACACCGCGGCCGGCATAGCCAATCCGGGAAGCCAGATCTTCCCCTATGCCGCCGGCTCCAATTTTGAAGGCCAGTCTGAGGCGGTCAAACGTCTGGGCGGGATCCGCGGTGACAGTTTGATCAATGCGCGCGCCGGGGTGAATCCGGAGACGAATGAGAACGTCGTCAACATCACGTTCGATCAGCAAGGCGGGCAAAAATTTGCCGTCCTCTCAACCGAAAATGTGGGCGAAAGGTTCGCGATCATTCTCGACGGCGAGGTGATTTC
>JABSPI010000077.1 GCA_013214365.1 Erythrobacter sp. | reverse complement strand
CTGGGTGAGGATTTCGCCGCCTTTGGCATGCCGCAAGCCCATTTGTTCCGGCGCAAGACCCACACGGTCAAAGGCAATTGGAAACTGATCATGGACGCTTTCCTTGAAAGCTATCATGTCACCCGATTGCACGCGAACACGATCGGGCCCTTCTTCAAGGACGGGATCAGCGCCAGCGACGAGGTCGGGCCGCATATGCGATCTGCGGTGGGCCGGTTGGAAGAGATGGAAGGGATCGATTTGACCGATATGGCGCAGATGCGCCGGGTCATCACCTTTGCCTATCAATTGCTGCCCGGCACAGTGATCGTGCCCAGCCCCGATTACATCAATGTCATGGTGCTGATGCCGCAGGCGCACGATCTCACTTTGGTCGAAGATTTCATGTTGATCCCCGAAGAGCCGCAAACCGAAAAGGCGCGCAATCATTGGGAGCGCAGTTGGAACCTGCTTGATGGCGGGGTGTTCGCCTCGGAAGATTTCCGCGCGGCTGAGCTGGGTCAGCAGGGATTGTCGAGCGGCGCGATCAGCGAATTGACTCTCGGCACGCTCGAAGGGGGGATCGCGCGCTTCGATGCGATTGTGCAGCGCGCGATGAACGCCTAAAGCGCACCAGACGGACAGGCCCGACCAAGGCCCGGTCCCCATCCCTTTGCCGGCTCAGGAAAATCATGCCCACCAATCCCAAAAAATCAGACGACCGCCCCGAAGGCGACCGGATCGCCAAATTGCTGGCGCGGGCCGGCATTGCCAGCCGGCGCGAGATCGAACGCATGATCGAGGCCGGGCGCATCACGCTCGATGGAAAGCCGGTGGAAACGCCCGCGACCTTTCTGACCACGCTCAAAGGCGTGGCGGTCGATGGCAAGCCGGTCGCAGGGCCAGAGCCGACGCAATTATACGCGTTTCACAAACCCACCGGTTTGATCACCGCGGAACGCGACCCGGCCGGACGCCCGACCATCTACACCGCCTTGCGCAATGCCTTGCCCAATGGGGCGCCGCGATTGATGCCGATCGGGCGGCTCGACCTCAACACCGAAGGCTTGTTGTTGTTGACCAATGATGGCGGGTTGAAACGCCAGATGGAAATGCCCTCTTCCGGCGTCCCGCGCACCTACCGCGCGCGCGCTTTTGGTGATGTGAGCCAGGAACAGCTCGAAGATTTGATCGAAGGGGTCGAGATTGACGGGGTGCGGTATGGGTCGATCGACGCCAATCTGGAACGCGGCGGGGGATCGGGCAAAAACCAATGGATCGAAATGACCATCACTGAGGGCAAAAACCGCGAAGTGCGCCGTGTGCTTGAACATCTCGGGCTTAAAGTGAACCGTTTGATCCGCACCGCTTATGGCCCGTTTGCGCTGGGTGATTTGCCGCGTGGACAGGCCGCCCGCATCCGCAAAGGCGATCTTGATCGCTTCCGCGCCACACTCAAACAGGCAGCGTCCAAATGAGAATTATCGCTGGACAATGGCGCGGGCGAAAGCTGACCGCGCCCAAGGGGGACGGCACCCGCCCAACCGCCGATCGCGCGCGCGAGACCTTGTTTTCGATGCTGAACAGCCGGCTCGGCAGTTTTGAAGATTTGCGCGTCGCCGACCTGTTCGCNGGATCGGGCGCGCTGGGGTTGGAGGCTTTGTCACGCGGGGCGGCGCATTGCCTGTTCGTTGAAAATGANCGCCATGCGCTCGATGCGATCCGCGCCAATATTGACGCGCTGGATTGCCGCGAAACCGCCGCCATCGACAGCGCTTCGGCCACCGCCTTGCGCGCCGCACCGCAAGCTTTCGATCTGATACTGGTCGACCCGCCCTATCACACCAGCGCGGGCGAAGTGGCGCTCGATAGATTGTTGCGGCTGGGCTGGATCGGGGCGCAGACATGGGTCGCGTTGGAGACAGCATCCGATCAAGAGCCCCAGATCAAGGGAATGAATGTCGACACCCGCCGCAAAGTGGGCAAAGCGCAGCTTACCTTGATGACCAAGGCTTAAGTCCGGGCCTACCGATAGAACAACGCCGCAAGATCGCTTCTGAGCGTTTGATCTTGTTACCCAAAATCAATCATGAGCAATAATGCACAACGTGTAGAGGACAGTCGCAAGGCTGCCACAAAAAAGGGCACTAAAGCGTGGAAGTTGGCGAGTATCTAATCGTTTTTGCAGCGATTTTGGTTGGTCTGGCACTGGCCGATCTATCTCTTAGTCTACACCGTTTGATGCGACAGGGTCGCGTCATCAAATGGCATCCGATCGTGCCGCTGACCGGTTTTATGGTGCTGTGCTTGATCCTCAATTTCTGGTGGGGACTGTATCGCAATTTTGCAGGGGTGGATGAAATTCGATTGCTCGAATTTCTGCCGACTGTCTTCACGGTGCTTGTCCTGTTCCTGCTAGCAGCAACGGTTTTCCCTGATGAAAAACTCCCCAAAGGCGCTTCGCTGAAGGAATATTACCTTGGCAACCGCTTTCATTTTTGGGGCTTGCTGGCCACCTATCTCGCTCTGGCGATGCTAACCAACGCGATCAAAGGGGTCCGCGTAGAGCTGGGCTGGGAAGAACAGCTAATCAATGCGGCTCTAAATGGCGTGTGGCTGGCGCTGTGTTTGGTGTTGATGTTCACCAAAAGGATGCTCGTCCATTGGTGCATCGTGCTTTTGAGCCTCGCTGTCATTTTGTTGGCTTGGTACGACCAACGGATCGTATCACTCTTGAGCGGCTGACACAGTGTCGTCGTCCATGCCTTGGATAGATCGAGATTTGGATTAAACACGGCCTTGCGCGCTTGAGCTTTGTTCTTTACTTGTTCTTTTTGAAATCATGTCGACTCCTTCCCCTCTACCGGCCGCCGCCGCCCCCGCTGGTGCGGTCCCCGCTTATGCTGCACGGCTCAATCCGCCGCAGCGTGAGGCGGTTTTAACCACTGAGGGCCCCGTTTTGATGCTGGCCGGCGCTGGGACCGGCAAAACCGCTGCTTTGACCGCGCGGCTGGCGCATTTGGTTGCCACCCGCCGCGCTTGGCCGAGCGAGATTTTATGCGTCACCTTCACCAACAAGGCCGCGCGCGAAATGCGCGAACGTGTGGCGGGCCATCTGGGATCGCCGGGCGAAGGGTTACCGTGGCTGGGCACGTTCCACTCGATCTGCGCCAAAATGTTGCGCCGCCATGCCGAATTGGCTGGCCTGCAATCAAACTACACGATCATCGACACCGATGACCAAATCCGCCTGTTGAAACAATTGATCACCGACAATGGCGAGGATCCCAAACGCTGGCCCCCGCGCCAACTGGCCGGATTGATCGACCGGTGGAAAAATCGCGGCCTCAACCCGGGCGATCTCGATCCGGCGGAGTGTGAGGCGTTTGCCAATGGCCGCGGGGGAGAGTTTTACCAGCTGTATCAGGATCGGCTCAAAGCGCTCAATGCATGTGATTTTGGCGATTTGATGCTCCACGTGCTCAACATATTTCGCGCCCACAATGATGTGCTGGTCCAATATCAAGAGCGTTTCAAATATGTGCTGGTCGACGAATATCAGGACACCAATGCGGTCCAATATCTGTGGCTGAGGCTGCTGGCGCAGACCCGCAAAAACATCTGCGTGGTGGGCGATGATGACCAATCGATCTATTCCTGGCGCGGGGCCGAGGTTGCCAATATCCTGCGATTTGAGAAGGATTTTCCCGGCGCGCATGTCGTCCGGCTGGAACAAAATTACCGTTCCACCCCGCATATTTTGGGGGCCGCATCCGGGCTGATCCGGGCCAATTCGCAGCGGCATGAAAAAACCCTTTGGACCGAGGCCAATGGCGGCGACAGCGTCAAGGTCATCGGCGTGTGGGACGCCCCCGAAGAGGCGCGCCGTGTGGGCGAGGAGATAGAGCGGCTCGAACGCGAAGGTGCGCGGCTTGACGAGGTCGCGATTTTGGTGCGCGCCCAATATCAAACCCGCGAATTTGAAGACCGGTTCATCCAAACCGGCATCAATTACCGGATCATTGGCGGCTTTCGCTTCTACGAACGCGCCGAAATCCGCGATGCCCTGGCCTATTTGCGGGTGATTGCACAGCCGCAAGACGATCTGGCGTTTGAGCGTATTTACAACCAACCCAAACGCGGCCTCGGGGCCAAGACTTTGGAGCGGATGCACGCCCATGCGCGCACATCGGGCCTGCCGCTGGCCGCGGCGAGCTTGCAATTGGCCGATAGCGACGAATTGCCTGCGCGCGCGGCCAATACAATCGGCGGCCTGCTGCGCCAATTTCTCGCCTGGCGCGAGGCGGCGCAGACCATGTCGCCAGCCGATCTGTTGCGATTGGTGCTCGATGAGTGCGGCTATAACGACATGCTCGCCAAGGACCGCACCGCGGAAAGCGCAGGGCGGGCCGAAAACCTGTCGGAACTCGCCCGCGCGATGGAAGAATATGAAACGCTGGGCGATTTTCTCGAACATGTCAGCCTGGTGATGGACAATGATCGCGGCGAGGATGAGGAGACCGTCACGATCATGACCATCCACGCGGCCAAGGGCCTCGAATTTGACAATGTGTTTTGCGTGGGCTGGGAAGAGGGTGTGTTCCCCTCACAACGCGCAATTGACGAAGGCGGGCTGGCCAGCCTCGAGGAAGAGCGCCGCCTTGCCTATGTCGCGATCACCCGCGCGCGGCGCAAATGCACAATATTGCACGCCGCCAACCGCCGGATTTACGGGCAATGGACCAGCTCCATCCCATCCCGCTTCATCGAGGAATTGCCCGAAGAGCATGTCGAGCAGGAAACGACGCTGACCGGCGGGGCATCCTTGTGGCAGGCCAATTGGTCAGAGAACGAAGACCCCTTTGCCCATGTCGCGCGCGACAATCCCTCGCGCGCGCAAACCCGCGGGCCGGGATGGCAGCGCGCGGTTTCAAACGGATATGACACCACCCCCAAACGGATCGCCCAAAGCTCACGCAGCGCCGCCAGCTTTGCCGCGGCGGGGCGTTCGGACATTGCGATCGGGGCGATGGTGGAACACGCCAAATTCGGCCGCGGCTGCGTGATCGATCAGGAAGGCAACAAGCTGACCATCAATTTCGAAGAGGCGGGCGAAAAACGCGTGATCGACAGTTTCGTGACCGTGGTGGGTTAAGCCACACTTGCCACCGCGATCCAGACCGCGGCAAAAAATGACAGCCCCCCGCACGTGCCAAAGGCATGCCAGATCGGATAACGAAAGCGCATTTCCTTGTTGCGATAGAACAGCGTGCCCAGCGTGTAGAACACGCCCCCCGCCCCGATCGCGATGATCGATGCACGCGGCAAAGCCGACCAGAAATCAGGCAGCGCGACAATCGCAAACCACCCCATCCCCAGATAAGACACCAGCGACCATTTGGAATCGGGATTGCCGCCCGCCAATTTGAACACCACGCCAATCGCGGCAAACACCCACAAAACCGCGCCTATCGCCAAGGCGCTCGTCGTGCCGCACACCACCAGAAGCGGGCTGAACACCCCGGCGATCACAACATAGATTGCGGCATGGTCCCAGCGCCGCAAACCCGCACGCCATTCGTGGCGCGGCAGAAGATGATAGGCAAAAGAAATGCACAGCGAGAACAGCGCCGCGCCCGCATAGACACACACCGCGACAAGCAGGAGATCATCGCCCCTGCCAGAGCCAAAGGCCGCCATGCGCACCAACAGCACGCTGGCGGGCACAAGAAAGGCAAGCCCCAATGCATGGACGAAAAAATCGGCCTTGCGCTCTTGGGATGTTTTGCTGGGAAACATCGGGTGCGTGCCCCCGGGCCGATGCGGGGAATCAGTCGCGGAAGCCGACGTCAAGAAAGCCGGGCTTGGGGCCGTTCCATTCGCCCGCTGGCACGGTTTCATTGTCGTCATCGTGGCGCCGACGCGAACGCGATTTGCGCGGCGGTGATGACGCCTCTTGGTCATCGCCTGAATTTGTGCGCGATTTGCGCGGCTTGCGGCCGCGATCCGCATCGCCTTCACCCGGCGCGCTGCGATCCGCCTCATCTCGGGATTTGCGAGAGCGCCGGGGCTTTTCCTCAGACGGGGTGTCGGATTTGTCCGCCTCTGTCGATGGATCGGCCAATTCAACCCGCACGTCGTCCTTGCCGAACACCTTGATCTTGCTGCCGGTCAATTTCTCGACATTGGCGATCGCTTCGGCATCTTCATCGGCAACCAGAGTGAAGGCGCGGCCCTTCGCCCCTGCTCGGCCGGTGCGGCCAATGCGGTGGACGTAATCATCCGG
>JABSPI010000076.1 GCA_013214365.1 Erythrobacter sp. | reverse complement strand
ATTGCAGGCGGCAAGGAATGGCTGATCTATGGCGCCGGGCTTGGCATGGTTGCCTTGTGCTGGGCCGCGATCCAGTATCAGGATCTGGTCGGGCTGGTGCTGGGTGCCTTTGGTGGTTTGCTGATCACCTATGTCTTGGCGATTGTGACCTTCCGGATGGCCTATGATGGCTGGGAAAACGCACCGCGTGGCCCCTTCATCACCTATCTCGCCGGCTCGGCGGCACTGGTCATTGGGATTGTGCTGCTCGCTCTTGGCAATGCCAATGGCCAATATATTGCCGCCCTGGGTGGTCTTGGCATTCTGGGCGCGCTGATCCAGCAGGGCATGAGCAAAAAGTTTGACGAACGCGACCGCATTTTTGCCGCGATGTTCCTCATTCTGGTGTCGATCGTGTTCTGGGCGCTGTTCGAACAGGCGGGCTCCTCGCTCAACGTGTTCACCGATAAATATGTCGACACACAGGGCGTGAACGCCTCGATGTTCCAATCGATCAACGCAATCTACATCGTGCTGCTCGCGCCGATCTTTGCGATGGTGTGGCAGGGGCTGGGCAATCGCGGGATGGAACCTTCTACCCCGATGAAATTCGGCCTTGGCGTCGTGCAGGTTGGGCTGGGCTTCCTCGTCCTTGTCTGGGGCGCGGCCAGCGTCGGAGTGGATGTGGCAACGCCGGTGGCGTTTATCTTCCTGATCTACCTGCTGCACACGACCGGTGAGCTGTGTTTGTCGCCTGTGGGTCTGTCGGCGATGAACCGATTGAGCCCGGGCAATATCGCTTCGCTGATTATGGGCACGTGGTTCTTTGCCTCGGCGCTGGGCAATTTTGCCGCGGGGCTGATCGCATCGGCAACCGGGGGTGACGGCGTCGGCGAAGAGGCGGGCAAGCAGGTCGTGCTCGACGTCTACAGCACGGTTGGCTGGTATGCGGTTGGCATTGGGGTCGCGGTGATGGTGATCAGCCCGCTGATCAAGAAGCTGATGCATCTCGACACGCTCACGGATGACAGCGCGCCGATGGCTGGTGAGGCTGAGGCCGGGCTCGAAGTGCAAGAGGCAGGGCTCAGCAAAGGCTGATCTGCGAGGGGGGCCGGGCGTTGCGCTGATTTTGGCCATGCCGGGCGGCGCTAAACATTTGGGGCGCGGCCCCCGTTTTCTGCCAAGCGGCGTGCCGCGACGCGGGGATTGGGGGCCGCGCCGATTTTTGGGAAAGACATTCATGACGCATATCTCCACCAAATCGGGCGCAATGGGCGCAGCGATCACGGGCATGGCCGCAATCGCCCTTTCCATTGCGGCGTCCGGTGCGGCGCTGGCTCAGGACGGCGCGGCCGATCGCGCCAATAATCCGCAGGCATCCGGTCAAACCCCAGCCGAAGCGGCCGAAGCTGAAGCCGCCGCCGCAGCCGAGACGCAGGCGCGGATCTATCTCAACGCCCAGCAAGCCTATCTCGCCGGGCTCCAGACCAGCGATGGCTGGTACACGATGGAAGGCGGGCTGCGCTGGCGCTATCTGGAATATGTCGGACGCGGCGAACGCCCGACCGCTGCCGATACGGTCACGGTCCATTATGCCGGCACCTTCATCGACGGTGAGAGCTTTGACAGCTCGTATGAGCGCGGGCAGCCCGCAACCTTCCCGCTGAGCGGATTGATCCCGGCATGGGAAATGGCGATCCCGCAAATGCGCGTGGGCGAAACAATCGAAATCGCCGCGCCGGCCGACCTTGCCTATGGACCGCGCGGACGCGGACCGATCCCGGGCGGGGCGACTTTGGTGTTCAAGGTGGAATTGCTCGGGATTGCGGGGCGCTGACGCGGGCAGGCGCGCGCTTTGCTCGAATTCGGGGCGCGCCCGTGATAGCTTGGCGCGCATGACCGGATCTGTGCTCGAACTCGCCGCGGCCAATGCCGTGTTTGTCGCCACCCATTTTGCCATGTCGCACCCTTTGCGCGCGCCCATGGTTGCGCGATTGGGGCCGACCGGGTTCCAATTGGCCTACACTTTGGTCAGCGCCGCGGCGCTGGCATGGGTGTATTTCGCCTTTATCGCCGCACCGCCCGGCGATCTGCCGGGATCGGGCGATTGGGGCTGGGCGCTGGCGACGGCGTTGACTGCGCCGGCGATGATCCTGTTCGCCGGATCGATGGCGGGCAATCCGGCCCTGCCCACACCCAAAGCCGAGGTTCAGGCGATGGCCATGCCCCAAGGCGTGCTGCGCATTACTCGCCATCCGATGATGTGGGGAATCGCGCTATGGGCGGCCTCACATATCGTGCTGTGGACCAGTTGGCGCACCACGATCACCGCGGCGTCTATGGCGCTGCTCGCGCTGCTCGGCGCGCATTTGCAGGACCGCAAGAAACGCGCGCTGATGGGCGAGGCGTGGGCGACATGGGAGAGCCGCACAAGCTATTGGCCGCAAATCGGCGGGTTTGCCCATGCCGGCGCGGTGCCGTGGATTTTGGGGCTGGCCTTGTTTGCCGGGCTCAGCTGGTTGCACGCCCCCTTAGCGGGCATCCAAGCCGGCATCTGGCGCTGGCTCCCGATCGGCTAGGCTGTCACCGGCAAGCCCCTGATCGATCAGCCAGTCCAATTGCGCCTTTTGCACAAGCGGCTCGAAGGTGAGATCGTGCCCCGACCCATCAAAGCGTTGATAGGTCACATGCGGCCCGGCCCCGCTCAGCGCCTCGGCATGAGAAAGAGGGATCACCTCGTCGCGGTCGCCGTGCTGGATCAAGACCGGCATGCGCAGCGCAGGCAGCTTGGCCGCATTGTCNAAATCGGTGTGCAAAAGAGCGCGGACGGGCACAAAGGGCAGGGCGCCTGCCACGCGATCCTTGATCGAGGTGAACGGCGCCACGAGGATGAGCGCGGCGGGGGAGAATTCCTGCGCCAATTGGGTCGCGGTGCCGGTCCCGATCGAATGCCCCTTCAAGATGGTGCGATCCATGGGGATTGCGCGGTTTTGCAAGAATGCCATCGCCGCGCGGCCATCGGCGTAAAACCCCGCCTCGCCGGGCGACCCCGGATTGCCGCCATAGCCGCGATATTCGACCAACAAGACCCCAAAGCCGCGATCGGCAAAGACGCGGTTTTCACCCATAGCCCCGTCGAGCGAGCCGCCATTGCCGTGAAAATGCACCACGATCGGCCGATCGGTGTCGGGTGCGCGCCAATGCGCGGCCAGCGTCAAACCATCGGCGGTTGTGAGTTGCACCGCCGCATATCCGGGCGCCGGATCATAGGCCGTGCGCGGCGCGGGATAAATAAACCGATCCTGCCGGAAATAGATAATGGCACACAGGCCCAGATAGACCACCGCGACGAAAATCAGCAGCCGCACAGCGATCGCCATCATCCTATGCGCCTTTGAAATGCGGCGCGCGCTTTTCAATCAAGGCCGCGACCCCTTCGGCGTGATCGTCGGTGGTGTGCATCATCGCCTGGGTGTTGGCGGCCATTTCGAGCGCGGTGTCATAGCTGACCTGCTGCCCTTGACGCAGCAGCATTTTCGATTGCCGCAGGCTGTGCGGGGGCATTGCCGCGATCTTTTCAGCGAGGCGGCGCGCCTCACCCATCAGATCATCATGCGCCACCACCCGGCTGACCAGACCCCAATCTTGCGCCGTGCCCGCATCGATCACATCGCCGGTGTAAAACAATTCCGAGGCGCGGCTCATCCCGATCACCCGCGGCAAGATCCATGTGCCGCCATCGCCCGGCACAATCCCGAGCTTGAGAAAGGTGACGCCAAACTTGGCCTTGTCGCTCGCAATCCGGATATCAGCCAAACACGCCACATCGCAGCCCAGCCCGATCGCCGCGCCATTGACCGCGGCAATCACCGGCACCCGCACAGTGTGCAGCGCGCGCAAAATCATATGGATATTGTTGCGATAGCCGTCCGAAATCACCGGGGTCGCCCCGCCAAATCCGCCGGTCTTGTCGCGCATCGCCTTGATATCGCCGCCCGCAGAAAACGCCCGCCCCGCCCCGGTCAGGATAACGCAGCGTGTGTCATAATCGCGGTTGATCGCGGTGCAGGCGGCGGTGAATTCATCGCCATCGCCCGCCGCGCCCAGCGGGTTCATCGTCTCCGCCCGGTCAATCGTGAGCGTGGTGATGGGGCCATCCTTGGCAATCTGGAGCAGTGGCATGAATTTCCTTTCGCTTGAGCACGCAGCGTGCAGGCGTGTTCAGTTTTTCTACAGCTAGCGCGGTTATAGGGGTAAATACAGCAATGGCTTGCCGATGCGCGCAAGCCTGCTAGCAGGGGCGCAATGGCCAGCATAGGATCGTGTGCTGGCGCATTTGGATTGAACCTGTCGGGAGAAGGCGAATGCCGCACGCATCCGTATTGATGATCGCCTCGCCTTTGTTGATGGGGCCAGCGCCGCTCGCCGGGATTGCCGAGGTGAGCGCGCATCTGCCCGCGTTCGAAACCGCGCCAATCGCGGTGCCCGGCGCGCCATCGCACACCGCGATTGGCGCCAGAAAGGGCGACGAATTGCTCGCGATCAGCTGGTCGCTGGCGCTGGTTGCCCCTCAGGATGCGACCGGGGACGCGGCCAGCGGTCAGAGCCGCGCGCAGGGGCAAGATCCGGCCACTGCGTCGCCCGAATCGGAGGATGCCGGCGCGGCGCAAGCGACAGATGAGAGCGACGAGACAGGCGCGGCAGACGAGGAAGGCGAGATCATCGTCACCGGCGAATACGGCCCGCGCGACAATGATCCGGTCGCGGCAGTCAACGAAGAAAGCTATCGCATCACCCAAGCGGTCGATGGCGCGTTTGTCGAACCGGTCGCCTATGCCTATCGCGACGGCCTGCCCAGCCCGCTGCGTCAGGGGTTGAGCAATGTGATCGACAATCTGCGCGAACCGGCCAATTTCCTCAATTTTATGCTGCAATTGAAAATTGGCGACGCGGCCGAGACCGTGGGCCGGTTTGCAATCAATTCAACCGTCGGGGTTGCCGGATTGTTCGATGTTGCCGCCAAAGACGGGATCGACCTGCCCTATCGTCGCAACGGATTTGCCGACACGATGGGCTATTACGGGGTGGGGCCGGGCGCCTATCTCTATGTTCCGATTGCGGGCGCGACCACGGTGCGCGACCTGATCGGGGACACGCTCGATCAGGCGGTATTGCCGCTGGGCGTGGGCAAGCCGTTCAACCAGCCGGGCTACACCATCCCCTATTTCATCATCAGCAATCTCGACAGCCGGGTCGAGCTGGATCAGGAGCTCAGCCGGATTTCGGACACGATCGACCCCTATGCCGCACGGCGCGAGACCTATCTCTACCAACGCGCGCGCGACATTGCCGAGCTCAAAGGCGAAGATCCCCCGCCCCGTCCCGAAATCGTGCGCGAGATCGAAGACGGGCTCGATGCGGTCTATGATGAGGAAGAATGGGACGAGGAAGAAGGGGGCCAAGAGGCAGGAGACGCCCTCTCCCAAGATCCCAATCCCGGCACCGGTCCTGCGGGTTCGAGCGCGCAATGGGACGGCGCAGGCCGCACCCAGATCGCCGCGGCGATTGTAATCACCCGCACGCGTTAGGGCGCAAAGATTTGCGAGCCCCCTGCCATGGGGTTGCGCCGGTTTCGAGGAGGCGCGTTATCGCGGTGCGGTGACGCCAAAACGCACGCGGTAAGGCGTTGCCGGCATGCCGGTTTCGGCTGCGCGAAAGTTCATATACTCGCCATAATTGAACCAGACGATATAATCTTCACCGGCCTCCGCGACGCATTCGATCGAATAGGTTCGGCCATCGGGTGATTGCCGCGGTGCCCCTGGGCAAGCGGGGAAAGCCGGCTGCGGCCCCGTCGCAAACGACATGCTGTCAGGCGCCATCGCCCGGTCATAGGTGACCGAGAGGGTGAAAGGGCCAGGTGCAATCCGAGCGCCATCTACAGGCATGGTTGCAACCACAATCGGGGTCGAGCTTGCAGCTGAGGATTGGATCTGGGGGGAGCTTTGAAAGGGGCCCGATCCCCACACGAAACTCGCGATCAGAACACCTGTGATACCGGCCAGCATAACTCCTCCTATCAAAAACATGCCGGACAGTTTGGGGGAGGCAGGGGCATCAGCAATCCCAGAAAATTCGTCACGATTTTTTGGGATGGCTGGTCGCTTTGGGCAAACAGGCGGGCGGCTTCGCGGCTGCTGGCTACGCCAAGCTTGCGCCGCGCGCTGCGAAGCACTTCGTTCGCCGCATTTTCGCTGTCGGCGGTGATGGCAGCGGCGGTTTTGACGGTGTGACCTTGGGCCAACAACCGCAAGAGCGCCTTTTCGCGCGCATTAAGATCGTCGCCTGACTGCGCCATCATCTATGCCCGTGCGGTTCGTGGAGGGCGGGTCGGGGCGCGCGGCTCATTGCGCTGGCCCCTCGCTGGCGGCTTCATTGCCCACAAAACCGATCGGCACGCCGGTGAGCGCGCTGGCATTGAGCAGGCATTCAAACCCCGGGGCATCAAACATCTGATCCGAGGATGAAAGCCAATCGGATGAAATAGTGACAGAGCCGTATTCTTGGGTGAAGAAGCCGTGCATATCGGGCCCGCAATACCGCTCAAGCTGGCGGGCAAAATCAATCTGGCTTTGTCCGCTGGCGCGCTGCGGCACCGGGCCCAGATCAGGCCGCGCGGCAAAATAGGCGCGAGCTTTGGCAATGGCCCGCTCTTGCCCAATACGAGAGGCCATCGACCAATAGCGCACGCGAATCTGCTCGGTCCATTGGAGATGGTAATCGCCCTCAACAGACAGGTCATAAGCACAGCGCAATTGCGCATCGCTCACCTGCACATCGCGCACAATCGCCGCCAGCATTTGCAGTTCGGGATCGTAAACAATCGACAGATGATCCAAGCCGCAAGCGCGCAGCGCAGCGTCAATTTCGGCCGGTTCGCCTGACTGGGCTGGATGTGCCGCGCGATGGGGCGGCGGCTCTTGCGCTTGCAATTGCGCCGCCAAAGCGAGCGGGAGCGCTCCCACAGCAAGAGCGCAAGAAGCAATCGATATGCGCAGCCGCCCCATGGCGGGTTTAGGCCCGCGCCTCTTCTGCATCGCTTGGTGCGACACCGGCCGAATTGTGTTTGAGCGCCTTGAGCACTGTATCGACAATTTGCGGCGCGTTGAGGCCAGCCTCTTCATATTGCTGATCGGGCGAATCCTGATCCTGGAACGTATCGGGCAGACGCATCGTGCGCACTTTCAACCCGTTATCGGTCAGCCCCTCATCCGAGGCATAGGTCAGCACATGCGCGCCGAGCCCGCCAATCGCGCCTTCCTCGACCGTGACCACCACATCATGGGTGCGCATCAGGCGCGCGATCAGATCTTCGTCGAGCGGCTTGGCAAAGCGCATATCCGCAACCGTGGTCGAGAGCCCCTTGGCCTCAAGCTGATCAGCGGCCTTCTTGGCTTCTTCAAGCCGCGCGCCCAGCGACAAGATCGCCACTTTGGACCCTTCGCGCACAATCCGGCCCTTGCCGATTTCGAGCAATTGCGGGGTTTCGGGCAAAGGCACGCCCACGCCCGAGCCGCGCGGATAACGGAACGCGATCGGGCCGTCATCATATTGCGCCGCCGTGTAGGTCATATGGACCAATTCGGCCTCATCAGCGGCCGCCATCACCAC
>JABSPI010000075.1 GCA_013214365.1 Erythrobacter sp. | reverse complement strand
CCCCTTCGCGCGCACGGGTTTCGAGCCGCACTTGCGCCGGGATCCGGTCGCGCGCGGCCTCGACGCTGCCGGCATAGGGGACGCGGCCCCCGGCAATGATCGCCACCCCTTCGCACAAACGTTCGGCATGATGGATCACATGGGTCGAAAAGATCACCGTCACCCCGTCTTCGGCAAGGTTGCGGATCATCACTTCAAGCTTGCCCTGATTGATCGCATCAAGCCCCGAAAACGGCTCATCGAGCACCACCAGACGCGGGCGGTGCACCAAAGTGCCGAGCAATTGGACGGTTTGCGCCATGCCTTTGGACAATTGCCGGATCTGGCGGTCCTTGGCGTGGGTGAGATTGTGCCGTTCGAGCAATTCGGCCCCGCGTCGGCGCGCCTCGTCCAGCGGCAGGCCGCGCAGCGCGCCCATAAAGGCAATCGCCTCGATCGCTTTCATCGCTGGATAGAGCCCGCGTTCTTCGGGCAGATAGCCGATCCANCGGCCAATATCGTGNGGGCGGTCATGGCCAAATANGCGCCGCACCCCTTCATCGGGATCAATAATCCCGAGCAACATGCGCAATGTCGTGGTCTTGCCCGCGCCATTGGGGCCCAAAACGCCGTAAATCGCGCCTTCGGGAACGCTCAGATCGACCCCGTCCACCGCGCGCGTGCCGTCAAAACTTTTAACCAGACCGCGCGCCTCAACCGCTAATTGGCGTGCAACAGGAGTGAGCAGGTTCAAAATTTCCTCCTGCGCAGCGCGATCAAGCGCGGCTTTTTGGGTTGAATCTGCTAGGGGATGCGTGTGTGAGGCCATATCCATAACGCCCACGGTTAATGCGCGAGACTAAACGGGAGTAACCCCAAACATGGTTAACACCGGCGCAAGCTTTGGCCGGCGCGGTGGCCCCGATAGCGGGCCAGATGACGGGACCGGCGCCCCACCCGATCTGCGCCAGCGGATCGCGGATGAGGCGCGCGCGCTCGGCTTTGCCGCTTGCGGATTTGCCCGGGCGAGCGAGGACCGGGTGCGCGCCGAGCGGCTCGAACAATGGCTGGGCGAGGGGCATCACGGCACGATGGCGTGGATGGAAACCCGGCTTGATCACCGCCGCTCGCCCGAGGGATTGTGGCCCGATGCACGCAGTGTGATCGCGCTGGGCATGAGCTATGCCCCCGCGCATGACCCGCTCACGCTTGCCGCGCATGGCGAGCGCGCGCGCATTTCGGTCTATGCCCAGGGGCGCGATTATCACGACGTGGTCAAAAAACGGCTCAAGGCGCTGGCGCGGTGGCTGGTCGATGATCAACCCGGCGCGCAGGTCAAAGTGTTTGTCGACACCGCCCCGGTGATGGAAAAGCCATTGAGCGAGGCGGCCGGGCTCGGCTGGCAGGGCAAGCACACCAACCTGGTCAGCCCCGATCACGGCAGCTGGCTGTTTCTGGGCGCGATCTACACCACGCTCGATCTGGCCCCGGCGCGCATCCATCGCAATCAATGCGGCTCGTGCAGCGCCTGTCTCGATGCCTGTCCCACTGATGCCTTTCCCGCTCCCTATTCGATCGATGCGCGGCGCTGCATTTCCTATCTCACGATCGAGCATAAGGGGCCGGTTGCCGAGGAATTGCGGCCGGCTCTGGGCAATCGCATCTATGGCTGTGATGATTGTCTGGCGGTGTGTCCGTGGAACAAATTTGCCCATAGCGCGCAGGCGATGCAGGCGTTTTTGCCGCGCGCTGAATTGACCGCGCCGCGGCTTGATGAATTGCTCACGCTCGATGATGCGGGGTTTCGCGCGCTGTTTTCCGGATCGCCGATCAAACGGATCGGGCGCAACCGGTTTGTGCGCAATTGCCTTTATGCTGCGGGCAATTCAGGCGCGCCGCATTTGCATGACATTGTGGCGGTGTTGGTGGATGATCCTGATCCGGTGGTCGCCGATGCGGCGCGCTGGGCGCTGGCGCGGTTCAAATCAGCTCTTTGAGCGCGATCTGGGTGTCGACCAGCAATTCGGGCGCGATCCGCCCCACGCCGCGTTCGAGCAATTTGCGCCCCTGGACGTAATCCTTCATCATATTGACGCAATCAAACGCGATCGGGACCCCGTCTTTGAGGTAGATCACGGTGAATTTGCGCGCCTCGGGATCGCCCCGCACCAGGCAGGTGTCGTATCCGATATGCAATCCGGCGGTCTGCAATTTGAGATCATATTGGTTCGACCAGAACCACGGCAATGCGTGATAGGGTTGTTTGTCGCCCATGATCGCGCGCGCCGCAGTGGTGGCCATATCATTGGCGTTCTGGACCGATTCGAGCCGGATCACCGCGCTGTCGGCAAAATCATTGGCATGCGCCGCGCAATCGCCAATCGCGTAAATGTCATCCAGAGTGGTGCGGCAAAAGACATCGACATCCACCCCGTTTGATCCGGCCGCCCCGGCCGCGATCAACGGCGCGATGGCGGGCACAATCCCGATCCCCACCACCACCATATCGCATTCCACCACATCGTCATTGTCGAGCTTGACCCCGACGACGCGGCCCTCTTCGCCGAGAATTTCGGTGACCCCGTGTGAAAGCCGGACATCGACCCCCTGGCGGCGGTGTTCGGCTTCGTAAAAGCGCGACAATTCCGGCCCCGCCACCCGCGCCAGCACCCGGTCGAGCGCCTCGACCAACACCACCTCGCAGCCCAGCTTGCGCAGGACCGCGGCGGCTTCGAGCCCGATATAGCCCCCGCCAATCACCACCGCGCGCCGCGCGCCCGCCTCGAGCGCGGCCATCATCGCATCGGCGTCCTTTTTATCGCGCACGTAAAACAGGTTTTTCTGATTGGCGCCGGGCACCGGCAGGCGGCGCGGATCGCCCCCGCCGGCCCAGATCAATTTGCCATAGGTGAGCGTGGTGCCATCGGACAATTTCGCCTCGTGACGGGCGGGATCGATCTCGTTCACCGCGCAGCCCAGCTTGAGCGTGATATTCTTGTCGGCCCAGAATTTTTCGGGCCGGATCATGATCCGCTCGAACGGTTTGTCCCCGGCGAGATATTCTTTCGACAAAGGCGGGCGTTCATAGGGCGGCACTGCGTCGCGCCCGATCATCACGATCGATCCCTCATGCCCTTGCTGGCGCAGCGCAATCGCGGCCTGCGCCCCGCCATGGCCGGTGCCCACAATCGCGATATCGGCGGTTATCGGGCCGGGGGTCTGGCCGGTTGTTGGGCCCGCATTCGCGGCGGTGTGGGGGTCTGGTGCACTCATGCTCTGGGGATTTTCGCAAAAATCCGCTCAGGTCAAGTGTGATGTCGGGCCGGGCGTGTGGCGGGCGCTCCCACGCCCCCGCAGCATCAGCACCACCACCCCCGCACGAACCCCTGCACGAAATCCCGCCCGCGGCGCACATGGATTTGCCCGTTTTGGGGGTCGCTGTGGGGCGTTCACCGTTCCAGCAGGTTGCGCGCCTGGCTGGCGATTTGCGCCAGAACCGCGGGGGCGACCGGTGGCCGGGCGCGGGCGCGCGCCATCATCGCGCGGAACCGGGTGACCGCCTCGTCATTGTCCTTGGCCCAGGCCGCGACCGCGGCTTGCGGGTCCTTCTTGCCCGCTTTGCGGCGGACCAGACGTTGGAGGAAATCGAGCCGCATCTGCTGGAAATCGCGCGCCAGACCATCGACCAGCAGCCGTTCCCAGATATCGCTTGGCGCCATATGCGCGGCGGTGCCTTGCGCCCAGTCAATCTCGATCCGCGCGCCGATATCGGTGAAGGCGCGGGTCAATGTCATCGGTTTAACCCCGGTCTTGAGCGCCAGATCGGCAATCCCGATCGATCCGTCAAAATCGAACAGATCCGCTACCCGGTGCGCCAGCGCCTTGGGCGCGCCGATCGCGATGAAATGCGCGCGCAAAGCGTTGGAGCGTTCATGGGTTGCCCCGCTGATCAATTCGTCGCGGCCGCGGCACAAAGTCGCCACCCCGGATTTCAGCTCGGCGATCATCGCGCCCGCCTCGACCCGGCCCGCGCCGGTGCGCAGCACATCGGACATCAAATTGCCCACCGCCGCCGCCAGCCGGTCGAGCAATTCGATCCGCGCGCTTTCATTCATCGCATCGGCATCGATATCGCGCCACAGCGTTTTGAGATCGAACAGACGTTCCACCACGATAAAGGCGGCCGCCACATCAGCCAGCCCGACGCCCTCTTCCTCGGGCAATTCGAACGCATGGACGAGCCCCAAACGGTTGACGATCCGGTTGGCCAGATCGGTCGCGATCAATTCGCGGCGCAATCTGTGATCCTTGATCTGGGGCAGGAATTTGCTCTGCATCGGATGCGGGAACATCTCGATCAGATTTTCCTCCAGCATCGGGTCATCGGGCAGGCCGCTGGCCTCGATCGCGTCTTGCAAAGCGAGTTTGGCCGAAGACAGCAAAACCGCCAGTTCAGGCCGGGTCAGCCCTTGGCCATCGGCGGCGCGGCGGGTGTAGCTGTCGGCATCGGCGAGCCCTTCGGTGCGCCGGTCGAGCGTGCCCAGCTCGCCCAATTGTTCGATCAGGCGGATATAGGACGCGGTCGCATCGCTCCCCCCGCTTTGCGCGATCGACAAGGCGAGCGCTTGCAGGCGGTTGTCCTCGAGCACGATCTGGGCGACCTCATCGGTCATCTTGGCCAGCAGATTGTTGCGCTTGCGCTGGGTCAAGGAACCGGCGCGGGTCGCCGCGGCCAGCGCGATCTTGATATTGACCTCATTGTCCGAACAATCGACCCCGGCCGAATTGTCGATGAAATCGGTGTTGATCCGCCCACCTTGCAGCGCATAGGCGATCCGCCCGGCCTGGGTCGCGCCCAGATTGGCGCCTTCGCCGATCACTTTGGCGCGCACTTGGGCGGCATTCACGCGCAAGGCGTCATTGGCCGGATCGCCGACATCGTGATGGCTCTCATTCTCGGCTTTGATATAGGTGCCGATCCCGCCAAACCAGATCAGGTCAACCGGCGCTTTGATGATCGCTGCGACCAGCGCATCGGGCTCGATCTCCTTGTCCTCCAGCCCGAGCACAGCGCGCGCGCGGGCGGACAATTTGATCCGTTTAAGGCTGCGCGAAAACACCCCGCCGCCTTTGGATATCAGCTCCGCATTGTAATCTTCCCAGCTCGAACGCGGCAGGTCGAACATCCGCTGGCGTTCTTTCCAGCT
>JABSPI010000074.1 GCA_013214365.1 Erythrobacter sp. | reverse complement strand
GTTGTGGGCGATCTCACCGGATTTGCCTGCGCAGTGCTCAAGCGCGGCTGCGGTTTTGTGCAAATTCCCACCACTTTGCTGGCGCAGGTTGACAGTTCGGTGGGCGGCAAAACCGCGATCAATGTGCCCGCGGGCAAAAACCTGATCGGCGCTTTCCACCAACCCGCTCTCGTGCTGGTCGATACGGACACTTTGAGCACCCTGCCCGACCGCGAAATGCGCGCCGGCTATGCCGAAGTGATCAAATATGGATTGCTCGGCGATGCCGAATTTTTCGCATGGCTGGAGCAAAACGGGGCCCGAGTGCTCGCGCGTGAGCCCGAAGCCTTGACCCATGCAATCGCCACCAGCATCCGCGCCAAGGCCCGCATCGTTGCCGAGGATGAACGCGAAACCTCCGGCGTGCGCGCTTTGCTCAATCTGGGGCACACTTTTGGCCATGCATTGGAAGCGCAGACCGGCTTTAGCGACCGTCTGCTGCACGGCGAGGCGGTGGCCTTGGGCATGGTTCTGGCCGCGCGCTATTCCGCCCGGCGCGGCGAATTGTCACCCGGCGATGCGGCCCGCGCAGCGCAAGCGATTGCCGCCAGCGGCCTGCCCAGCGAGATCAGCCAATTGGGAATGGATTGCGACGGCGCGCGCCTGGTTGATCACATGCGCCACGACAAAAAGATGGAAGGGTCAGGCACCCTGCCCTTCCTGCTGCTCAAGGGGATTGGCGCTGCTTATATGGCGCGCGATGTTAAACTGGACGATATCGCCGTCTTCCTCGACGAAGAATTGCGCAAAGATGCGCCGATAATGGCGTGAAAGGGGTGATGGCGTGACCCAATTTATCGATCTGTCGATCCCGATCACCAATGATGTGATCTCCGATCCCGAAGTGATGCGGCCCAAAGTCACCTATATGACGCATCACGATACGTGGCAGCAGATCGCGATGTTTTTCCCCGGGCTGGAAAAAGACGATTTGCCCGATGGCGAAGGCTGGGCGGTTGAGATGCTCGAATTGTCCACTCACAACGGCACCCATATGGATGCGCCATGGCATTTCCATTCGACCACAGATGATGGCGCCGCGCCCGCGCCAAGCATCGATGAAGCCCCGCTCGACCGCTTTATGCGCCCCGGCGTCAAGCTCGATTTTTCGCATCTGCCCCACGGCCATGTGGTCAGCGCCGCAGAGCTGGAAGCGGCGTTTGAAGCGATCGATTACGCGCTGCAGCCGCTCGATATTGTGCTGATCCAGTCAGGCGCGGTCTATGGCACGGACAATTTCATCGATCAGGGCGTCGGGCTCGGCGCAGAGGCGACCTTGTGGCTGACCCAGCGCGGGGTGGAAGTGGTGGGCACCGATGCGTGGAGCTGGGATGCGCCGTTCAGCCACACCGCGCGCCGATGGGCCAAAGATCACGATCCCGCGATCATATGGGAAGGCCATAAGGCGGGCCGCATTCGCCCCTATTACCAGATCGAAAAACTCACCAATCTGGCCGCATTGCCCGCGCACGGTTTCACGCTGAGCTGTTTTCCGGTCAAGATCGAACGCGCCAGCGCGGGCTGGATCCGCGCGGTCGCGATGATCGGCGATTGAACGCCGCGCTATGACCGGCCGGGTGATCATCTTAAACGGCGTCAGCAGCTCGGGCAAAACAACCCTTGCGCGCGCTATTCAAGAACAAGCCAAATACAGCGTTCTGCATGTCGAGATGGATAAATTCATCTCGTTCATTCCCAATGGTGATGAGCTCAAACCCGACTGGTTTAAAGTGACCAAGACCGACGGTCTGAGCCCGGCACTGCCCCATATTGCCAATGGTCCCAAAGGCGAAAAATTGTTGGCCGCGATGCGTCAATTCGTGGTTAAGACAGCGCAATCGGGGCTCGACCTTGTGGTCGATGAGGTGTGCCATGCTGCGCAGATCGACCAATACCGCGCAGGTTTAGAACGGTGCACCATCTGCGTGGTGAAAGTGGCGGCATCGCTAGAAGAGTTGGCGATGCGCGAACGCGCGCGCGGCGACCGCTTGATCGGCTTGGCACGCGAACAGTCGGACCATCTTCACATCGGCATAGATTATGACCTTGAAGTGCGCACAGATCTTGATCCGACGAACGTCATTGCCGAGCGCATTCTCAAGCTTGTAGACACGGCAAAAAAACCCCGCGCAGGTTGATCCCCCGCACGGCGGCTATGCGTCCAAACCGATCAATATCGCCCGCATGCACCTTGCAGGCGAGCTGTTCAGCTCGCTTCGCGGTTGGGCAATTTGGCGACTTTGGAGGCGACGCTTACGACTTTCGCCGATTTGGCCGCTTTGCCTTCTGCCACCATTTCATCATGTTCGGCAAACAGCCGTTCAATCTCATTGCGGCGATCGAGCAATATATGCGCAATCCCTGGTGCGAGGCTTTCGCCATCGCCAATTTGGCCAAGCAGCGCGGCGAGATCGCTCTCGGTCGCAGCGTCAGCCGTCTTGAAAAAATGCCCCCTCCTGTCGAAGAAGCCGATCCCTCTGGTTGCCATAGTCAATTCCCCCTCGAAATCGTTAATCATGGCTTAAAAAACGAATCGCTTGTGCAACTCGTCTATCCTTATGATCATTCAAACGAGCAAAAATCACCAAGCAGATTTGTGGAGAAACGCGGCAACATCGTCCGATTTGGCGGATTGACACAGTGTATCAATCGCAATCCACTGCCGAGCAGCACTTTAGTTACAGTTTTTTGTATCAATATAACAGGCGCAAATCGTTCTCTGGCCGCTATTCGAGCTCCAAAATCACCGCATCGACCGGCAAACTCTCGCCCTCGCTGGCATTGACCTTGGCGATCACGCCCTCTTTTTCGGCGCGCAAAATGTTCTCCATCTTCATCGCTTCGACGGTCGCCAAGGGTTGGCCGGGCTGGACCTCTTCGCCCTCGCTGACATGCAATTTGACCAGCATTCCGGGCATCGGACAGATCAGCATTTTGGACAGGTCGGGCGGGATTTTTTCGATCATCCGGCTTTCATGCTCGGCCAAACCAATCGGCAAAGCCAAAGCGCGGGTGCATGCGCCGCGTGTGGTGATCAACCAATGCGCGCCGTCGCGTTCCACGATCAAGCCATAGGTCTCGCCATCGGCGCGTGTTGCAGTGGCCTCGACCATGCCGGGCATCCAATTGCAATGCCCCTCAACCCGCACCCCGTCGACCATGGCATGTCCATCGCCCAAAGTGACGGTGTGGCGTGTGTCGCCGATCTTGACCATCCATTCGCTGGTTAAAGGCGGCGATCGATCGATCTGGCCAGAAATCTGGCGCGCACGGTTTTGCCAGGTGAATTCATTGCCTGCACAAATCGCGGCGAGCATGCGCTGAAGATCTTCGCTGATCGGGGCGCCGGTGAAGCCGTCGGGATATTCCTCGGCGATGAAACCGGTGGTCAGCTCGCCCGAACGGAACCGCTCATGCTGCATGATCGCGGAGAGGAAATCGACATTATGGCCCAGCCCCTTGATCCGGAAATTGTCGAGCGCCTCGATCTGCAGGTCGGCGGCTTCCTCGCGGGTGGGGGCCCAGGTGATCAGCTTGGCGATCATCGGGTCGTAGAACATCGACACCTCGCCGCCTTCGAATACGCCATCATCCACGCGCACACTGCCCACACCATGGGCAACGCCGCGGCGCGGTTTGCCGGCGACCTCGCCATCATCGCTCCATCCGGGCAAGGTTGGTGAATATTCGATCAACCGCCCGGTCGACGGCAAAAATCCGCGATAGGGATCTTCGGCATAGACGCGGTTTTCGATCGACCAACCGTCAATCCCGATATCACCTTGCGTCAATTCCAGCTTCTCGCCGGCCGCCACGCGGATCATCTGTTCGACCAGATCAACCCCGGTGATCGCTTCGGTCACGGGGTGTTCGACCTGAAGCCGGGTGTTCATTTCGAGGAAGTAGAAGCTCTCCCCGGTCTTGTCCGCGCCGCTGACGATCAATTCGACCGTGCCGGCGGAATGGTAATCGACCGCTTTGGCCAAAGCGACGCATTGTTCGCCCATCGCCTTGCGCATTTTTTCAGTGACGAAGGGGGACGGCGCCTCTTCCACCACCTTTTGGTGACGCCGCTGGATCGAGCATTCGCGCTCGTTCAAATAAAGCGTGTTGCCGTGCTTATCGCCCAGGATCTGGATTTCGATATGGCGCGGGTTTTCGATGAATTTCTCGATGAAAACGCGGTCATCGCCAAAGGAGTTCAATCCCTCACGCTTGGTCGCCTCGAACCCTTCGCGCACATCTTTTTCGGACCAGGCAAGCCGCATCCCCTTGCCCCCGCCGCCGGCGGAAGCCTTCATCATCACCGGATAGCCGATATCGTTCGAAATCTCGACCGCGTGATCGGTGTCGCGGATTTCGCCGACAAAGCCGGGCACGACGTTCACGCCGGCTTCTTTGGCGAGTTTTTTGGACTCGATCTTGTCCCCCATCGCCGCGATTGCGCCGGCGGGCGGGCCGATAAAGGCGATGTTTTCAGCCGCCAGCGCTTCGACGAAACTGGCGCGTTCGGACAGGAAACCATAGCCCGGATGCACCGCCTCAGCGCCGGTTTCCTTGCAGGCCGCAATAATCTTTTCCGGGATCAGATAGCTTTCGGCGGCGGGCGATGCGCCAATATGCACGGCCTCATCGGCCATACGCACAAATGGCGCGTTTTTGTCCGCGTCGGAATACACCGCGACCGTGGCGATTCCCATCTTGCGCGCGGTCTGGAACACGCGGCAGGCAATCTCACCGCGGTTGGCCACCAAAATCTTCGAAAACATCGTCTCTCCCGTGCGGGTATCTCTCTTGCTCCAGAGCCTATGCCGCGAGCTTGATCGCGGCGCAAGCTATGGCGTTGCGATCAGCCCGCAGGATAATTCGCCAGATAGCGCAATTGGTCGGTGCGGGTGCGGGTCAATTGCGCTTTGCACGAGGGGATCAAATACCCTTCCAACGATCCCCCACGCGCCAGATATCCCTCGCTCGTGCAATGTGCATCGCGAAAGGCAAGCCATGCGCGCTGCGCAGTTAACAGGGTTTCGAAATAGCCTGGCCGGCCATCATCGCTGTCCCCTTGATACCGCGCCCATTCCTCATCGCGCGCCTGCATCTTGGCCCGCGTGACTTTCCACTGCGCATTCATCTCAGCATCAGCGATCAGGAAATCGCGCTGCGCGCACATATTCATCGCCAATTGCACCCCATTATCAGCCGCCTCCTGATCGCAATTGGGCAGATCGGCGGGTTGAGCCAGCATTAGAAAAAGCGAAAACATCACACATCCCTCCCCTCAATTGCGCGCTGCGCGGCATAGTGAGCCAGCGCACCGGCGTAAGCGAGCGCGCCGCGCCGGTCGCCCTCCCCCTCGACCAGCGAGCATGCAGCCTCGGCCAACATGGCGATATTGTCCGCGCCCAGCGCGCGCAAAGGTTCGACATAAATGCCAATCGAAAACACGATCGCACCGGTTTGGGGCAAGCGGCACAAGGTTTGCCGTTCGGATCGCACAAACAATGCATCGCCCACATTGTCCGGCGTGATATGGGCAAATTGATCGCGCGGATCGCCTTGGGCAAGCCAGCGCGGATTGCCCGTGCCTGCGATAAACCAATTGCACCGGCCATAAATCGCCCCGGGCTTCAACGTCTCCATAAACCGGTCCACCCCGGTGGCGAGCTGTTCCTCATACCCTGCAATCGGCGCGTGCAGCGCGCGCAGAGGCAGGCCGATTTTATCCTTGGGATGCCAATCCGATGGCCACGCAATCGCCGCTCCGATCAGGCGGTATTGATCATCCCCTTGCGAGCGCGTGAGAAGGCACAAATCCTCATGCCCGGCCAATGCGGCTTCTGGCAAAGCGCCCTCCACCCCGATCATCGCGGCGAGTTCCTCGCCCGGCGCCTCGGCCTCGGCGGTCAATTGCACCCCTTCGGGCCAATCGCCAAAGCCCGCGGCGCGCGCGCGCAAATCGGGATCGGGCCGCCGCCATTCCTCTTGGGTCAGCTTAACAAGCCCCATGCGCAGCTTGCCGCCGCCGCGCGCCTTGGGGAGAAGTTCGTTGACGGAAAAGCCGAGGGTCACGGGCGCCGGGTCGCTTTGAGAATTTGTCTGAGCGGGATCCACAAGGCCAGCGCGATCAGTTGCGATAATGGGAAGTACCACGCCCGCTCAAACGCGCTCCACTCACACTGTGTGTTGCTCGAAAACGCAGGGCAAGGCCCGAGCATGGAAACGTATAAATTCCCAAGACACCACAAGGGCGCTGCAAAAAGATACATCAACAAGAGGGCCCTGACCCACAATGGGTGGGGATGTTGCGCGTCAGACATTGATCCTCACCGCATTGCCGCCAATCCTTGCGCCAGGTCCGCCTTGATATCCTCGATATGCTCGATCCCGACCGACAGGCGCACCACGTCCGGCCCTGCGCCCGCGGCCACCAATTCCTCTTCGGACAATTGGCTGTGTGTGGTGGATGCGGGGTGGATGATCAGCGAGCGCGTGTCGCCAATATTGGCGAGGTGGCTGAACAGTTTGACGTCAGAGACCAGCTTCACCCCTGCATCATAGCCGCCTTTGAGGCCGAAGGTGAAAACCGAGCCCGCGCGGCCGCCCAGATATTTCTGCGCCAGCGCGTGATAGGGATTGTCCGAAAGGCCGGCATAATTGACCCATGCGACCTGCTCCTGCTCGGTCAACCATTGGGCAAGCGCGAGCGCGTTGGCACAATGGCGCTCCATCCGCAGATGCAGCGTCTCCATCCCCGTGAGCGCCAGAAACGCATTCATCGGCGCCATCGACGGGCCCAGATCGCGCATGCCCAAAACCCGGCAACCGGTGATGAAGGCAATCGGGCCAATTGGCTCAAGCGCATCGACCAGCACCGCGCCGTGATACGACCCGTTGGGCCGGGTGAGCGAGGGATATTTGTCCCCTTGCGCCTTCCAATCGAACTTGCCCGAATCCACCAACAGGCCGCCAATTGCATTGCCATGGCCGTTCAAAAATTTGGTCGCCGAATGGACCACGATATCCGCGCCATGTTCAAACGGACGGCACAAAGCGGGCGATGCCATCGTATTGTCGACCATTAACGGCACGCCGCCTTCATGCGCGATCGCGGCAATCGCTTCGATATCGCTGACGACGCCGCCGGGATTAGCCAGGCTTTCGATGAAGACGACACGGGTTTTGTCATCCATTGCCGCGCGCACATTTTCCGGATCATCGGCATCGACAAACCGCGCTTCCCAGCCAAATTTCTGGATCGCCTCGCCCAATTGGTTGAGCGATCCGCCATACAATTTCTTGGCCGCGACAATATTGCATCCCGGCTCCATCAAAGTGTGAAAAGCGAGCAATTGCGCCGCATGACCCGACGCACAGCCCAGCGCCCCAACGCCCCCTTCCAATGCGGTGATCTTCTTCTCCAACGCATCATTGGTCGGGTTCATGATCCGCGAATAGATATTGCCAAATTCAGACAGCGAAAACAGGTTTGCGGCATGCTCCGCGCTGTCGAACACGTAAGAGCTGGTCTGGTAGATCGGAGTGATCCGCGCATTGGTCGCTGGATCCGGCTCACAACCGGCATGGACGCTCAATGTTTCGGGGTGAAAATCGGTCATGGATCGCTCTCCTGATTGAACGGCGTTTAGGCGGGCATTTCTTCGTTTTGCGTGGTCCGCGCAGGCTCGGCGACCTTGCAGGCGCGGGCCGGTTCGTCTTGTTGGAGCGCGGTGAGGCCGAGCTTGGCGAACAGCGCCCCATCGCTGTCATCGCCGGCATTGGGCGCGGTGAGGAGTTTATCGCCGGTGAAGATCGAATTGGCCCCGGCAAGGAAGCACAAAGCCTGCGTCGCCTCGCTCATGCTCTCGCGCCCTGCGGAGAGGCGCACCATGCTCATCGGCATGGTGATGCGTGCGACCGCGACGGTGCGGACAAATTCGATATCGTCGATCTTGGCCATCGGCGTATCGGCCAGCATATCGCCCAAAACCGTCCCTTTGACCGGCACCAGCGCGTTGACCGGCACGCTTTCAGGATGGGCTTCCAAAGTTGCAAGCGTGTGGATGAAGCCGACGCGATCCTCGCGGGTTTCGCCCATGCCGACGATCCCGCCGCTGCACACATTGATGCCCGCGCCGCGCACGTGATCAAGCGTGTCGAGGCGGCATTGGAAATCGCGGGTGGAGATCACCCGCTCGTAATATTCCGGGCTGCTGTCGATGTTATGGTTGTAATAATCGAGGCCCGCTTCTGCGAGCATTTCGGCCTGATGCGGCTCCAACATGCCCAGCGTCATGCAGGTTTCAAGCCCCATGTCGCTGACACCCTTCACGATCTCGACAATCGCGGGCATGTCGCGGTCTTTGGGATTGCGCCATGCCGCGCCCATGCAGAAACGCTGCGATCCGGCATCCTTCGCCTGCGCCGCCTTTTGCAGCACGGCCTGCACATCCATCAGCTTGGTCGCNTCAACGCCGCTATCGGCCTTCACCGATTGCGAGCAATAGCCGCAATCTTCNGGGCACCCGCCGGTCTTGATGCTGAGCAGCGTGCACAGCTGGATCTGCTCGGGCGGATGATTTTCGCGGTGGGTGCTGGCGGCCTGGAAGAGCAGCTCGGTGAAAGGGAGGTTGAAGAGCTCCGCGATCTCTTCGCGGGTCCAGTCATTCCGGATGAGGGTCATTGATTTGTGCTTTCACAAGAAATTGGAATCGACAAATTGCCGAGTGAATTCATGAGGATCAGGTTCAATACCTTGCTCACGCATACGCGCCGAACCTTCCAACCAAATCTGCTCAATTTTCTCCGGAAGGTCGGATGGAAAATTCATGTTCTTAGTGACTACGTCCTGCCATCCATCGTGAGGTCCATAGACTTCCTCAAGCTTGGGCTCGATGGTTACGAGCCCCTCTTTCGCTTGATCGTCGAGTGCGCCAATGGCGTCCAAAACGAAGCTATCGATAAGCCGCAAGAATGGTTTTCCGGTGTACCGATCTGCAGACATCACTCCGCAGCCTCATCAAGCCCATCAAGCGGCGGCATGTTGTGGCCGAGCATGGTGAGGATATCCGCTGCGCATTCGACCACGTTGGAGCCGGGGCCGTAAATCCCGCTCACGCCTGCTTCGCGCAGGAAATCGTAGTCTTGCGGCGGGATCACGCCGCCTGCGGTCACTTTGATATCGGCGCGGCCTGCTTCGCGTAAGAGGCGGATGATCTCGGGGATGAGCGTCTTGTGCCCCGCGGCAAGCGACGAGCAGCCCACCACATCGACATCGTTTTCCAATGCCATCGCGCAGGCCTCTTCAGGCGTTTGGAACAACGGGCCGGAGACCACTTCGAAACCCATATCGCTGAACGCGCTGGCAATCACATTGGCGCCGCGATCATGGCCGTCCTGACCCATCTTGGCGACCATCATGCGCGGTTTGCGACCCAAGCGGCGGCCCACGGCCTCAACCCCGTCGGTCACCTGCGCCCAGCGTTGGTCGAATTCATAGGCGCTGGCATAGACGCCGCTGACGGGTTTGGGCGTTGCATCGTGGCGGCCAAAAACCTCTTCCATCGCGCTCGAAATCTCGCCGAGCGTCGCATCGTGGCGCGCCGCCTCCACCGCCAGTTCGAGCACATTGCCGCCCGCTTCACACCCTTGGGTCAAAGCGGCGAGCGCCTCGCGGCACGCGGCCTCATCGCGGCCCGCGCGCACCTCGGCGAGGCGTTTGATCTGCCCTTTACGCACCGCGGCATTGTCCACCTCGAGCGTGTCGATCAGCTCTTCTTCGGCCGGTTGGTATTTGTTGACGCCCACGATCACGGTCTTGCCCTGATCAATGCCGGTCTGTTTCTCGGCTGCGGCGCGTTCAATCTCCGCTTTGGGCGCGCCGGTGCCGACATAGGCGGTCATCCCGCCCGCTTCATCCACCTTCGCCATCAAAGCGCGCGCATCCTCGACCAGTTTCGCGGTCAGCGCCTCGATATAATGCGATCCGCCCAAGGGATCGACGACATTGGTGATCCCGGTTTCCTCTTGCAGCACCAATTGCGTGTTGCGCGCAATCCGGGCGGAGAAGTCGGTCGGCAGCGCGATCGCTTCGTCGAGCGCATTGGTGTGGAGCGATTGCGTCCCGCCCAAGGTTGCCGCCATCGCCTCAATCGTGGTGCGCATGACGTTGTTATAGGGGTCTTGCTCTTGCAGCGAGACGCCCGAGGTCTGGCAATGGGTGCGCAGCATTTTGGACCGTTCCGCCTTCGCGCCCAGCCCATCCATCACTTCATACCAAAGCGTGCGCGCGGCGCGCAATTTGGCGATTTCCATGAAGAAGTTCATGCCGATGCCGAAGAAGAACGACAAACGCCCGGCAAAGGCATCGATGTCGAGCCCGGTCGCCATTGCGCGCACCGCATATTCCTTGCCATCGGCAATGGTGAAGGCCAATTCCTGCACCGCGGTCGCGCCGGCTTCGTGCATGTGATAGCCGCTGATCGAAATGCTGTTGAATTTCGGCATATGGGCCGAGGTGTATCCGATAATATCGGAAATAATCCGCATCGATGGTTCGGGCGGATAGATATAGGTGTTGCGGACCATGAACTCTTTTAAAATGTCGTTCTGAATGGTGCCGGCCAGCTTGTCTTGCGAGACACCCGAACGCTCGGCCGCGACGATGTAGAACGCCAGAACCGGGATCACTGCGCCGTTCATCGTCATCGACACCGACATCGTGTCGAGCGGGATTTCATCGAACAGGATTTGCATATCGGCAACCGTGTCGATCGCCACGCCCGCTTTGCCCACATCGCCGACCACGCGTGGGTGGTCGCTGTCATAACCGCGGTGGGTGGCAAGATCGAAAGCCACCGACAGACCCTTTTGCCCCGCCGCCAGATTGCGTTTGTAAAAGGCGTTCGATTCCTCAGCGGTCGAGAAGCCCGCATATTGCCGGATCGTCCATGGGCGCCCGGCATACATGCTGGCCTTAACCCCGCGGGTGAACGGGGCGAAGCCGGGCAGGCCGGGGTCCCAGCCCGCATGGTCTTCGGCGGTGTAAAGCGGTTTGATGTCGAACCCTTCGGGCGTCGCCCAAGTCAGGTCGCGGCCCTTCACTTCCTTATCAGCGAGGGCTTTCCAATCGGCAGGGGTCGGTTTGTCGGTCATGTGGGTGCCTATACACGAATGCGGGCCCCCATGAAGACCAAGCCGGTCAACACAAAGGCCCCGTTTCGTCATTAACGGATAAGAGCGAATGCGGGTCCCCGGATTTCAGCGGCCCGAACCAATCGGCGCCAAAAGCGAGCAGGAGAGCGCCAAGCCGCCCTCCCCCGCCAAAGGGATCAGGCGCCTTTAAACTCCGCCTTGCGCTTTTGCATAAAGGCCATGCCGCCTTCCATTGCGTCGGCGGTGGCGCCGGCAATGCGTTGGCCCTCGGCCTCGGCCAGCAGCACTTCGTTGATCCCGCCATCGAGCGCGAGCGCGATATTGCGCTTCATCTGCTTGATCGCGATGGTTGGGCCATTGGCAAGCTTTTCCGCCAGAGCGCGCGCTTCGTCCATCAACAGGTCATCGGCGACGCATTTGTAGACAAGGCCCCATTCTTCGGCCTGCTTGCCGCTGATCTTTTCGCCCAGCATCATCATGCGCGTGGCGCGCGCCCGGCCAATCGCGCGGGTGAGCAGCCAGGTCGACCCGCCATCAGGGATCAGCCCGATATTGACGAAGGCCTGAAGGAAATAGGCCCGCTCTGCCGCGAGAGTGAAATCCGCCGCCAGCGCGAGGCTGCACCCAACGCCCGCCGCCGGGCCATTGACCGCGCAAATCACCGGAACTTCGGCGCGCAGGATCTGGCTGATCGCGGGGTTGTAATGCTGGGTCAGCGCCTGGTGCGATCCACCTTTGGAGCCCAGCGCGCTGCCATCGCCGCGCGCCGAGAGATCCGCACCTGAACAAAAGCCCTTGCCCTCGCCGGTGATCAGGACCGCGCGCGCCTCACCCAGATCGTAGAAAACCTGACCGATTTCATCCGCCATGCCGGGCGCCATCGCATTGAGGCGTTCGGGTTTGTTGAGCGTAATCGTGGTCAGCGGACCATCGGTGTCGACGCGGATATGTTCGTAGCTCACTTGTCTCTCTCCCAATTGGTGCGGCGCGGGGGCGTCCGGGTTTTAAATCGCAACGGATTGTGCCGTCTGCGCTCGCTGTGCGCAAGGGCGTTAGGGCACGATGCGCGATTTTGATAGCGCATCGGGCCAATTTTGCCCCAATCGCACGGGCGCGATCGGGGATGGTGCGCGGGCTTAATGGTCGCCTTTGGGCGTTTCCATGATCTCGGTCAGCATGCCCTGCATATCCTTGGGGTGCAGGAAGAAGATCGGCGTGCCGTGCGCGCCAATGCGCGTGGGGCCAAGGATGCGTTTGCCTTGCCCCTCGAAATGCGCACGCGCCTCGTCGATATCGGGCACTTCAAAACAGACATGGTGCTGACCACCCGCCGGGTTCTTGGCGAGGAAGCCGTTGATCGGAGAGCTCTCGTCAAAAGGCTCGATCAGCTCAAGTTGCGTGCCGTTCATGCCTGAATCCGTCGGCGTGTCGACAAAGCAGACTTTGACCCCCTGTTCGGGCAAGTCGAAGGGTTCGGTGATCTGCGTCGCGCCCATCGTGTCGCGGTAATGCGCGATGCTATCGGCGATGGAAGGGGTTGCGATCCCGATGTGGTTTAGACGGCCTAGTTTCATGATTCTCGCCCTGATTTAGATTGTCAGCGCTGTTAGAACAGCGAACACGCCCGCGCCAGAGGCCGCCATCAAAAGCGCAGGCCAGCCGTGAAAGCGCAGCCGCTTGGTGTCGCCATCGACATGCCATGAATGGGCGCTGCGCCAGGTTTTCCAACACACAAACAGGCATACGAGCGCGCCAATCGCGAACACGATGAACAGCGCATCGCTGGACAGGAAATCTCGCACAATGGATGCCATGCTTGAATGCGGCCCTCGATCCGGAACGGGGACCTGTACGCTATACATTGGCGCGGCAAAGACCAAATGCGAGCCGGTAAAACGGTGGGGATCACAGCGCAAAAAAGCGCATCAGATCAGAGCCTCACACCTTTGGCGGATTTATGACAGTGGCGCCATGACAAGGCGGGACAGGTTACAGCCAGCGTCGTTTAGGCGGCCGCGTTTCATGTGCTTTTTCCGTGGTTCAAATGAGAA
>JABSPI010000073.1 GCA_013214365.1 Erythrobacter sp. | reverse complement strand
TATTCCGCCTTTTGTGGCGGCGTGGTGGTGATCTTGGCCTGAAGATCTTTGAGCGGCTGCCCGGTCAAAATGGTCGCCTCCCAAGGCTGGTAATTGCAGCCCGAGGCGGCCCAGCGCGCTTTGTCCATCACCCGGCGGATGGTCTCCAGATCGACCGGTTGATCGGTAAACTCGCGCACAGAGCGGCGGCTGGTGACGGCTTCGGTTACGTTCATTGGGTCATTCCTTGGTAAATTGAAAACAGTCCTAAACCAGCGCCGATCACGCCTAACCAGCGGGTTGTGCGGTCGCTAAAGTCATAGCGCGGCGGATAGGCCTCCAACTCGCGGCGCTCTTCGAAATAGGCTTCGGGCGCGCCGTCTTGCAGTTCGCGCAGGCGGCGTTTGTGATGTCGTGCGGATTCGCGGACCATCAGATCAGGTCGGAAAATCGCAGGGATCGCGGTGCCAAGCACAGCCAGACCGGCACCGATGAGCAATGCATCCATAATTCAGCCTCCCTTCGATATGCGCGTTGCGCTCATTCTGGGAACGTCCGGACGACTGTAATCTCACCAACAATCGCTGCATTGAAGGCGTCCAATTCTTCGGCAGGGATCCAATATTCCTCATGTTCGCGTCCGCCTGCGACTTGCACGTCATATTGGTCAAGGAAATCTTTGCGCACCTCAAACCGCGTGACAAAGCCCGAACCGCTGGCTGGCACATTCCAATCGCGGGCAATCTTGACGGCATATGCCTCGGTCGTAACCGGATAGAAGATTGGCTGCTCGGGAAGACGCGGCGGCCATGCCCGCCAGCCGGCCTCTTCCACAAGTTTAAGTTCTTCAGGGCCCGTTGGACGCCACAAAGTCACAGTCTCGCTCATCGCCGCCCCCTCGGCCCTTTCTCATCCTCGAACAGCTCGGCAAGCTGCTCCATAATCGTGCCGCCCAATTGCTCGACATCCATGATCGTCACGGCCCGCCTGTAATAACGGGTCACATCATGACCAATGCCAATGGCGACCAATTGCACCGGGCTGATATTCTCAATCCAATCAATCACGCCGCGCAAATGCGCTTCAAGATAGCCGGCGGAGTTCACACTCAGCGTGGAATCGTCCACCGGCGCGCCATCGCTGATCACCATCAGGATCCGGCGTTCCTCGCGGCGGAAGATCAGGCGATTATGCGCCCACAACAAGGCCTCGCCATCGATGTTTTCCTTCAGCAGCCCCTCGCGCATCATCAGGCCCAGATTGCGGCGCGCGCGGCGCCAGGGTTCATCGGCCTGTTTGTAGATGATATGGCGCAAATCGTTAAGGCGGCCGGGCCCTTGCGGCTTGCCATCGGCGAGCCACGCCTCCCGGCTTTGCCCGCCTTTCCAAGCACGGGTGGTGAAGCCCAAAATCTCGGTCTTGACCCCGCACCTCTCGAGCGTGCGCGCAAGGATGTCCGCGCTGATCGCGGCGATCGAAATCGGCCGGCCGCGCATCGAGCCGGAATTGTCGATCAGCAAGGTCACAATCGTATCCTTGAACTCAATATCGCGCTCAACCTTGTAAGACAGCGCTGTGCCCGGCGAGACCACCACGCGGCTCAACCGCGCGGCATCAAGCACACCCTCTTCTTGGTCAAAATCCCACGACCGGTTCTGCTGCGCCATCAGGCGGCGTTGCAAACGATTGGCCAGACGCGTCACCACGCCTTGCAAGCCGGTCAGCTGGCTATCGAGATAGGCGCGCAGCCGGTCGAGCTCTTCCGCATCGCACAATTCGGGCGCTTCGATCTCTTCATCAAACTGTTCGGTGAACGCGGTGTAATCGAGCCCTTCGGGAATTTCGGTCTGGGGACGATTGGGCCGCACCGGCGCATCGGAGGCATCGCCCTCTTCCCCCGGTTCGCCGTCATGCATTTCATCATCAGCGGTGAAATCATTGTCGGCATCGCCTTCGCCCTCGCCCTCGGCCATTTCGCCGGCGGCTTCGGCGCTTTGCGGATCGGCATCGCCGTCCTGCTGCTCGTCGCCCGATTCCTCTTCTTGTTCCTCGTCATTTTCTTCCGAGGCGTCGTCATCTTCTTCCTCGGGCGCATCGGTCTGCTGCGTCAGGTCCAGATCGCGCAACAGGTCGAGCGAGAGTTTTTGAAAGGCTTCCTGATCCTCTAGGCTATCCACCAGTTTGGCGATGTCGCCGCCGATCCGTTCTTCAATATCGGGCCGCACCAACGAGACACCGCGCTGGGCCTTTTCCGGGATCGGTTCGCCGGTCAAAGCCTCGCGCACCATCAATGACAGCGCGGTCTGCAAAGGCACTTCGGCGGCGTTGTAGGCGCGCACGATTGAATCGTTCGACACCCGCATTTGGGTGGCGGCGTCGAGATTATCCTTGATCCCATCAAACCGATTGGCCCCCAGCGCTTCGTAGCGGACCTGCTCAATCGCATCATAGCAAGCGCGCGCCACCGGTTCGGGCGGTGCACCAATCGCATGCAGGCCGGTGTCGTGATGGCGCAATTTCAACGCAAAGCTATCGGCATAGCCGCGCGCCTCGGTCACTTGGCTGGCGGGCAGGTCGCGCCCGGGCAAAGGCACGCGAAAACGGTTGCCAGACGCGCCGGGCACATCCGCGCTCCATGCGACTTCGACCTCGGCATCGCGCGCGATTGCGCGGCTGGCGCCGGTTAAGGCCTGTTTGAAGCGATCGAGAGGGGTTTCTTCAGCCATGTGGATTAAGCAGATGGGAGCAAATCCCCGCCCCGTCAATCACCACGCCCAACGCTTGGTGTCCGGCGCGGAAACGGACCGCCCTTTTGCGAGCGGCCCTTTTCAATGACGGCGAGGCGCCCCGCTGTTAGACAAGGGTCTTAGACGATGCTCTGGCCGGTGGCCTGCCAGTCTTTGAGGAAGCCTTCGATCCCGGCATCGGTCAATACATGTTTGAACAGGCCCATGATCACTTTGGGCGGCGCGGTCATCACATCGGCNCCGATCTTTGCCGCTTCGAGGACATGAGTCACATGGCGCACNGATGCNACCAGGATTTCNGTGTCGAAATCGTAATTGTCATAGATCAGGCGGATATCCTCGATCAGNTCCATCCCGTCGGCGCCATTGTCGTCGTGCCGCCCGACAAAGGGTGAGATAAAGGTCGCGCCNGCTTTGGCNGCGAGCAATGCCTGATTGGCGGANAAGCANANNGTCACATTGACCATCGTGCCATCNCCGCTGAGCGCCTTGCAGGTTTTGAGACCGTCCACCGTCAATGGCACTTTGATGCAGACATTGTCGGCGATCTTGCGCAGCACTTCGGCCTCTTTCATCATGGTCGCATGGTCAAGCGCGACGACCTCAGCGCTGACCGGTCCATCGACGATGGCGCAGATATCCTTGGTCACTTCCATGAAATCGCGGCCCGATTTGTGGATCAACGATGGATTGGTCGTCACCCCGTCAAGCAGGCCGGTCGCGGCCAATTCCTTGATCGGTTCAATCTCGGCGGTGTCGACGAAGAATTTCATGGCAGCGGGCCTTTCACAAGCGTTTGGGATGAATCGATGCGCTGTGCTTGGCACAAGCGGACCGCCCGCGCCAGCCATCGGGCGCGCGCCATGCACCATCTTGGCCACAATTGCCCCCGCACTTGGCAATAATCTGGTCGCAAGTGGTCAAGCCGCGCTAGCCATGGGGCGCGCCATCGCGCATATCGCATAGGGCATGAACCGCGTCCGCCTCCTTGTTTTGAACGCCGCGCTTGGCCCGCTTGACTATAGGCTGGCCAATGGCATGCAGGTCGTGACCGGACAGGTTGTGATCGCGCCATTGGGGCCGCGCACCGTCACGGGAATCGTCTGGGACGAAGGGCGATTGCCCGGGCAAGAGGTGGATGCGGCAAAATTGCGTCCTTTGCGCGAAGTGGTGGATGTGCCGCCGCTGTCTGAACCTTTGCGCCGCCTGATCGAATGGACCGCCGAATATTATTGCGCCCCGCTCGCCAGTGTGGCGCGCATGGTCCTCTCCAGCGGCGGGGCGCTGGGCGGGCCGACCACCACCACCGAATACCGTTTGTCAGGGGGCACGCCCGAGCGCATGACCGCGCAGCGCGCCGCCGCGATCGCCGCGCTCGAGGGGGAACAGGCCACAATCCGCGAATTGTCCGCTATTGCCGGCGTGTCTGAGGGGGTTTTGCGCGGATTGGTCAATCAAGGGGCGATCGAACCGGTCAGTGTTGCTATCGATCGCCCTTACCTGCCCGCCGATCCCGATTTTCACCAGCCGGCTTTGTCGCCCGACCAATTGCACGTGGCCAAACAATTGGTCCAAGCGGTCGAGGCGAAGGCGTTCGAACCCTTTTTGCTCGATGGGGTCACCGGTTCGGGCAAGACCGAAACCTATTTCGAACCGATTGCCGAAGCGCTGCGGCTGGGACGGCAGGTTCTGGTTTTACTCCCTGAAATTGCGCTGACGGAAAACTTCCTCACCCGGTTTGAACAGCGTTTTGGCGCGCCCCCGGTGCAATGGCATTCCTCGCTCAAATCAACCGAGCGCAGGCGCGCATGGCGGGCGATTGCCAATGGCGATGCGCAAGTAATCGTAGGCGCGCGATCAGCGCTGTTCCTGCCCTATGCCGATCTGGGACTGATCGTGGTCGACGAGGCCCACGAGATCAGTTTCAAACAGGATGACGGCGTGCGCTACAATGCCCGCGATGTATCGGTTATGCGCGCCCGGTTCGAGGCGATACCGGTTATCCTTGCCAGCGCCACGCCCGCGCTTGAAACGCTCCACATGGCCAATAGCGGGACCTACACCAAATTGGTCCTGCCCAGCCGGTTTGGCGGGGCGCAATTGCCCGAAGTGCAATTGATCGACCTGACGATAGACAAGCCGGGAGCGGGACGATGGCTGGCCCAGCCCTTGGTGGAAGGGCTCGCGGCAAGGCTGGCGGCGGGCGAGCAATCCTTGCTGTTCCTCAACCGCCGCGGCTATGCCCCGCTTACCTTGTGCCGCAATTGCGGCCACCGGTTCCAATGCCCCAATTGCAGCGCATGGCTGGTCGAACACCGCCTGTCATCGCGGCTGGCATGCCATCATTGCGGGTTTGAAGGATCAGTCCCCGATGCCTGTCCCGAATGCGGCGAGAGTGATTGTCTCGTCGCGTGCGGTCCGGGGGTTGAACGCATTGCGGATGAAGTGCGCGAATTGTTCCCCGAGGCGCGCATCGCGGTGGCAACCTCCGACACGCTCGGCTCGCCCGAACGCGCCGCCGATTTCATCGCGCAGGCGCAGGCCAAAGCGATCGATATCATTGTAGGCACCCAATTGGTGGCCAAAGGGTTCCACTTCCCCGAATTGACTTTGGTCGGCGTGGTTGATGCCGATCTTGGCCTCGAAGGAGGCGATTTGCGTGCAGCAGAGCGCACCTATCAACAGGTCGCGCAGGTTGCCGGGCGCGCCGGGCGCGGGTCCAAACCGGGCGAAGTGTTGATCCAGACCCGCCACCCCGAAGCCGCGGTGATCGCCGCGCTGGCCGATGGGGACCGCGACGCATTCTACGCCGCCGAGACCGAGGCGCGGCGCGATGCGGGCGCGCCGCCCTTTGGCCGCTGGGCCTCGATCATTTTGTCTTCCGAAGATGACCGCGAAGCGCGCGAGGCGGCCAACCGGCTGGGGCACAATCGTCCGCATCTGGATGATGTGATGATTTTGGGCCCCGCGCCGGCCCCGATGGCCTTGCTGCGCAATCGCTATCGCTACCGGTTTTTGATCAATGCCCGGCGCAGCGCGCGCTTGCAGGCGGTGCTGCGCGATTGGCTCGCCATGCAGGATTTCGCCCCCGGCGTGCGCATCGGGGTGGATATCGATCCCTATTCCTTCGTCTAGGGCCCAGTCGCGCTCGCACAATTGGATGAGCATTGTTTTCGGCACCCTTTTGGGCCCGTCATGCGTACTATAAGCATGGCCCAAACCGCTTGCACTCTCGTTCCTATCCTCGGAGATCAACTCTCCAATGGCCTTGCCTCTTTGCGCGGCTGCGACAAAGCCGAGACAATCGTCCTGATGATGGAGGTCTGGGACGAGGCAACCTATGTCAAACACCACAAGCAGAAAATCACGCTTATCTTTTCGGCCATGCGCCATTTCGCCGAGGAAATGCGCGCCGCGGGCTGGACCGTGGATTATGTCCACCTTGATGCTCCCGACAATTCAGGCAGCCTGACAGGCGAAGTTGCGCGCGGGATCGAACGCCACCAGCCCGGTGCCGTCCGGATTGTCGAGGCGGGCGAATGGCGGGTCCAGCAGGTGATTGAACAATGGCCGGATAAATTCGCCTGCGATGTGGCGATCTTGCCCGATGACCGTTTTCTCTGCTCGCACGTCCAATTTCAGGCCTGGGCCGAGGGACGCAAGCAATTGACGATGGAATTGTTCTATCGCGAAATGCGCAAACGCACCGGCATTTTGATGACCGCAGACGGCAAACCCAAAGGCGGTGAATGGAATTACGACAAGGACAATCGCGAACCGCCCAAAGCGGATATGAACCCGCCCAAAGTGCCCAAATTTGCCCCCGATGCGATCACGCGCGAAGTGCAGGATTTGGTCGCCGCACGGTTTGGCGATCATTTTGGCGATCTGGAGCCATTTGGCTGGCCGGTTACGCGGGCGCAGGCGTTGGAAGCTGCCGATGCGTTTTTCCGCCAACGCATGGCCAAATTCGGCCCCTATCAGGATGCCATGGTCCACGGGTCGGACGATCTGTTTCATTCGATGGTATCAACCAGCCTCAATTGTGGCCTGCTTGATCCGCTCGAATTGTGCGAACGCGCGGAAAAGGCCTTTGATGAGGGGCACGCACCGCTCAATTCAGTAGAGGGCTTCATCCGTCAGATCCTTGGCTGGCGCGAATATATTCGCGGGTTTTACTGGCTGCATATGCCCGGTCTGGCACATGACAATGTGTTGAACGCCCATCGGCCCTTGCCTGAATTTTTCTGGACCGGTGAAACCGATATGCGCTGCCTTGCCGATTGCGTGCGTTCCACCCGCGAAGATGCGCATGCCCACCATATTCAACGGCTGATGGTGCTGGGCAATTTCTGCCTGATTGCCGGGATCGATCCGCAAGCGGTTCAGGACTGGTTCCTTGCGGTCTATGCCGATGCGTATGAATGGGTCGAATTGCCCAATGTGTCGGGCATGACGCTCTATGCCGATGGCGGGAAACTGGCGACAAAGCCCTATGCCGCCAGCGGCAATTACATCAACAAAATGTCCGATTACTGCAAAAAATGCCGTTACAAAGTGGCGCAGAAAACCGGCGAAGATTCATGCCCGTTCAACCCGCTCTATTGGCATTTTATGGATCGCAACCGGGAGGCGCTGTCGAAGAATCACCGGATCGGGCGGATTTTTTCAACCTGGGACCGGATGGGCGAGGAGAAACAGCGCGCTTATCTCGACAGCGCCGAGGCGTTTTTGGATCGATTGGAGCCGGCCAATCCAAGCTGGGCACGCGTTGCAATCGAACGCGAAGCGGCCGAATAGCGATCAGGCAGGTTGCTGCTGGGCATCTTCGCGCTTGACCAATTTGTGTTCGGTCTCGTTGAGCCCCAATTTCCAATAGCTCGAAGTGTAAAGCCGGCGCGCCGCAATCGCGATCTCATCGCGTAGAAACGACCGCAAACGTTTCATCGCCTCAAATTCGCATGCCGCCCATCCCGCCACCGCGCCGGTCGCGAGCGCGGTTTCAGGAATTGTCACTTCACGCAGGCGCTCAACCAAAAGGTCGGGATGCAGACCCGGTTCGCGATTGACCGCCCATCGCAATTCCATTCCCACCGGCGCATTGATCGCAATCGCATCCTCTTGATGCTGTATTTCCAGCACCGCCACACCGCGTGCGGATCGCTCCATTGACTCAAGATTAGCGGTAATTGCCGGCAAAGCCGACATGTCGCCTGCGATCAGGTAAAAATCGCAATCTGTAGGTGACGGTTTGGCAGGGCCAGGCCCACG
>JABSPI010000072.1 GCA_013214365.1 Erythrobacter sp. | reverse complement strand
CCGAAGATATGCCGGGCCGGATCACCGATACGCTTGAAACCCCGTTCGATATCGAGGCCGCGCTCGATACGCTTGCCATTCCCCAGATCGATCCGCTGCCCCAAGATCCTGACGCGCCCAGCTTTGACGAGATCGACACGCCGCGTCTGATGGATGTGGCGCAATTGCAGCAATTGGTCTTGAGCGATGAATTGATCCTTGCCTTCCCGCAAGAGGCCGCCAGCTTTCCCGAGGCGGAGGATTTCCTCAAACGCTTCCGCGCGCTCTCCTCGATCGAGGCGCTGGAGACCGCCAATGACACGGTCCCCCAGGTCTCGGTGCGCGCTCAGTCGGATGAGACGCTGTTGGTCGATATGCTCCACACTTACGGCTATTACGATGCCGAAGTGGTGCGCCAACTTTCGCGCCGCCGCACCACGCTCGACCGCAGCGATGATAGCGCGCCCTCGCAAGGGGGCGATGCCAAGCCTTTGGTGCGGTTCGACATCCTGCCCGGCCCGCAATATCATTTCGGCGCAATTGATCTGGGTGCGCTCGGCGATCTTGCCCAGCCCGACCGGGGCGAGTTGCGCGGTGTGTTCGCAATCGAGCCGGGCGATCCGATCTATGTCGACCGGATCATCTCGCAACAATCGGCGCTGCAGATCGCACTGGGCGAAAGCGGATATCCCTTTGCGCAGGTTTCCGATCCGGAATTGTTGATCGACCATGCCAGGCAAGAGGGCGATTTGGTCATGCCGGTCGCCCCCAATGGGAAATATGTGTTCGGCCCGATCTCCAGCAGCGATGCCGAATTTTTGCCCAATGACCATCTGATGACGCTGGCCCGGTTCGATACAGGCGATGTGTATCAAACCAGCCTGCAAGCCGATTTGCGCCGGGCGATTTTGGCCACAGGACTTGTGTCGAGCGCGGTGATTACGCCGCGCGAAGTGCGCCCGGCGGGTGAGGGAGAGCCGGGGGAAGTGGCGCTCGATGTGGAAATCGCCAGAGCGCCTCTGCGCACGGTTTCAGGCGCGATTGGCTATGGTACGCAAGACGGCTTCAAGCTCGAAGCGGGATGGGAACATCGCAATCTGTTTCCGCCAGAAGGCGCGCTGATTATGCGCGGCGTGATCGGCACGCGCGAACAATTGGGAGCCATCACTTTCCGGCGCAACAACTTCCTCGACCGCGATCAGATATTGACGCTCGACGCCTATGCCAGTGACATCGAAACCGAAGCGGTCGAGGCGCGCACCGTGGCCGTGCGGGCGGCGTTTGAACGCGTGTCCAACCTGTTGTTTCAAAAGCCGATGAGCTGGCAGGTCGGGGCCGAATTTCTCTACTCGGATGAACGCAACCGGGTGGTTCTTGCGCTCGATACGCCGCTGCAGAGCTATACGATCGGGTCGCTATTTGGCACGGTCACGTTCGATTCCAGCGATGATTTGCTCGATCCCACTCATGGCGTGCGCGCNACCGCTTACCTCGCGCCGGAATTTTCGCGTTCGCTGGGTGAGGAAACGCTCTACCTCAGCACTCGGTTTGATCTGGCCGCCTATCGCCCGGTGGGGACAACGATTGTCGCCGGGCGCATGGCCGTGGCCACCATTCAAGGCGCGCAAATCTCGCAGATCGCCCCCTCGCGGCGGCTCTATGCCGGCGGGGGCGGATCGGTGCGCGGNTATGGCTATCAGGCNATTGGCCCGCGCAANATCACTGGCGAGCCCACTGGCGGTGCCTCGCTGATCGAAGTGGCGGTGGAGGCGCGCATTCCCACCGGCCTGTTTGGCGGGGCGGTTGAAGTGGTGCCGTTCATCGATGCCGGTTCGGTTTCGCAAAGCTCGACACCGGGCTGGCGTGATGCGCGCTATGGCGCGGGGTTGGGGGTGCGATACAAGACCAGCTTTGGCCCCATTCGGGTGGATCTGGGTGTGCCGCTCAACCCGACCGAGTTTGATGCATCAGTGGCGGTCTATGTCAGCCTGGGGCAGGCATTCTAATGGCGCAGAGTGACCTTGATGATGGCGCAGTTGACAGCGCAGTTGATACCGGATCGAGCCTGCGCCGATGGGCACGGCGCATTGGCTGGGTGCTGGTGGCCGCGCTTGTCGGATTGGCGGCGTTTGCGGCCTTTTTGTCCACTCCAATTGGCAAGCGTTTCATCGCGGATCAAATCGCCGCGCTGGAGCCGCAATCCGGCCTGCGCTTTGAAGTCGGGCGGATCGAGGGGAGCGTATTCAGCTCCGCGATCTTGCGCGATGTCCAAGTCAAAGATCCAGAAGGTGTGTTTCTCACCATACCTGAAATGGATCTGGATTGGCGCCCATTTGCCTATCTCTGGAATGGGTTGGACATACGCAACCTTGCCCTCAAACGCGCCAGCCTCGATCGCCTGCCCCAGCTTGAGCCGGGCGACAGCGACGCTGCTGTCCTGCCCGGTTTCGATATTCGCGTGGACCGCTTTGCGATCGAGGCCCTGACCTTGGGAGAGGGCGTGACGGGTGCGCCGGGTGAGCAGGCCAATTTCGAAGCGGTGATAGATATCCGCCAGCGTCACATCTTGATCGATGCGCAAGGTGAATTCGGACCGCAGGACCGGATCGAGGCGCGCGTGGATTCGCGGCCGGATGATGCCGCTTTTGCGATCAATCTTGACTACAAGGCCGCTGCCGATGGTCCGATTGCGGCATTGGCCGGGCTCGATGCGGGGTATGAAGCGCGCATTGCAGGCGATGGCAGTTGGCAGCGTTGGCTGGGCCATGCAATTGTGGTTCGCAATCCCGATCGCGATGACCGCGATGTGGTGGCCGCGCTGCAATTGACCAACCGCGCGGGCCGGTTCGGGGTGCTGGGCAAAATTATGCCAGATCTTGCGCCGGACACCTGGGCCAGCCGGGCAATGGGCGAAGCGCTCGCGCTTGCGATTTCCGGCACATTTGAAGAGCGAATATTCCAAGGCGAGGCCGCCGCAATTTCCAGCGCGGCAGACCTGCGTTTGAGCGGCGGGGTTGATCTTGGCGCTAACCGGTTTGATGATTTTGCCGCAAAGGTGAGCCTTGCCCAAACCGATTTGGCGGGGGGCGGTTTGAACATTGATGGCGCTCAGCTTGCCGCGCGCATTAATGGGGCGTTCGACGATCTGGCAATCGAGCATGAATTGACAGTCGCGCAGCTAATATCGCCCGGTGCTGTGCGCATGGTGCAATTGCAGCAAACCGGCATTGCGCGCTTCGATGGACAAACGCTGTCCATACCCCTCAACGCCGCGATTGCGCAGGTGGAAACCGGCAATGACTTTGTCGATCCGCTGCTCAAAGGTGGGACAATGACGGGGGATTTGTCGCTGAGCGGATCGCAGATCCTCGCTGATCCAGCGCAGATCATATTCCCCGCAGCCAAAGCGCGAATGAAGTTCGAGGGCAATTTCGAAACCGGTGCCTACACTATTGCCGGTCCGGTTGAGGCGCGCGGGCTCGACGTGCGAGGTTTGGGGAAGGTCAGCGCCGATTCCACCATTCTTACCCGTTTTGGCGCTGGCGACCCATGGATGCTCAACGCCGATTTGAATGGTTTTTTGGGGCAGATCACCTCGCCTGCCCTGGTGTCGTTTGCCGGGGAACAGATTGATTTTGAAGGGGGCATCACCGCGCGCCAGGGGAGCCCGCTCGTGATGCGCGATGTGGCCATTTCCAGCGACCGGTTCGAGGCCAGATTGAGCAGCGAAATAAGCAGCGAAAACGCGGTCCTTTTGGGATCAGGCAGCCATAGCGACTACGGACCATTTTCGCTCGATGCCAAAATGGTGGATGGCAAGGCCGAGGCGCAGGTCGCGCTGGCCAATCCCGTGCCGCAAGCTGGTGTGTCTGATGTGGCGCTCGGCCTGCTCCCGAGCGATGAGGGGATCGCCATCGCGGTCAGCGGCCAATCGCTTTTCGGCCCGTTTGATGGCGATCTGGCGGTGAGCTTTTCCCAAGATGGGCCGGTCCGGCTTTCGGTTGATCGCTTATTGGTCAACCGGACCAGAGCGCGAGGTGGTTTCAATTTTGACGATCGCGGTATTGAGGGCGAATTGATGCTCAAAGGCGGCGGGCTCGATGGCGAGGCCAAATTGTTCGTCGACGAGGCCAGCCGGCAAGCCTTTGCGCTTGACCTTGGCGCGAGGCGTCTGCGGTTTGAGGGGGAAACCCCGATCGCCATCGCGCAGGGGAAAATCGATCTGCGCGGCTATAGCGATGGAGCGTCCACCAGTTTGGATGGCGAAGTCAGCGGCAGCGGGTTTGAATATGGCGAGCTTGTGATTGCCAATTTTGCCGGGCGCGCGCAATTGGTGGATGGCACCGGGCAGGCTGTCGCCACCTTTACGGGGCGCCGGGCCGACCGGTTCGAATTGCGGATGGATGCCCAAATCGCGCCCGAGCAAATCGGGGTGATTGCGCAGGGCGAATATGGCGATGCCAACATCGCAATGCCGCGCCGTGCGGTGTTCACGCCGTTGGAGGATGGCGGCTATGCCCTGTCAAAGACGCAGATTGGTTTTGATCGCGGCTATATGATCCTTGAGGGGCAGATGGGCGGGGCGGTCACGCAGCTTGATCTGAGCCTTGTGGAAATGCCGTTGCGGCTGGCCGATGTGGCCGGCGCCGGGCTGGGGATCGACGGCCGGGTGTCCGGAGTGGTCAATTGGAGCCAGCAGGATGCGGGCCTGCCGATCGGCAAAGCGCGTGTGCGGATTGATGATTTCACCCGTTCGGGGCTCGTTCTTGCATCTGAACCCATCGATGTTTTCGCAGTTCTTGATCTTTCACCCAAAGCGCTCAGAGGCGGTGCGCGTTTGCGCTCGGCTGAGCGTCAGATCGGCCAGTTCGAGACCAGCATTTCACAACTCCCTCAAACCGGTGCCTTGATGGCGCGATTGCGGAGCGGGCTGCTTGATGCAGGATTTGATTATGATGGCGATGCAGAGGCGTTGTGGCGCCTCGCCGCGATCGAAACTTTCGATTTGCTTGGCCCGGCGCAGCTCGACGCCGAGGTCACCGGTACCCTTGAAAATCCGCGCATCACTGGAAATGTGTCCAGCGACAACCTCAGACTGCAAAGCGCATTGGCAGGGATTGATATTAAGGCGATTACGGCGCGCGGCGTATTCGAAGGATCGCAATTGCAGCTCACTCGGTTTGCTGGACAAACCGAAGGTGGGGGCAGTGTCAGCGGCAGCGGCATTGTCGATCTGGCCGGCATATCGGCCACGCGCGGCCCCCGTATCGATATACGCGCTGCGGCCGATTCGGCTTTGCTGCTTGATGCCAACGGCATCGAGGCCGTTCTAACCGGACCTTTGCGGATGGTGTCCGATGGGGTGGATGGGGTGATAGCCGGACGGGTCGAAGTGGATAAAGCGAGCTGGGTCTTGGGCGCTGCCGCGGAAGATATGACCCTTCCCCAAATCAAGACCATCCAGATCGAAACCGACGAATTCGCCACCCTAGGCAGCGCCGGACCGCAGAGCCGCACGCAAGATACATCGGGTGCACAGATAGGGTCTTGGCGCTACATGATCGATGCAAGCGCCCCTGATCAAGTCAATGTCGAAGGCTTAGGGCTCGACAGTGAGTGGGCGATCGACATCGCCTTGCGCGGCACGGCCGATGACCCCAGAATCGGCGGCGAAGCGCGGCTGGTGCGAGGTGATTACGCTTTTGCTGGAACCCGGTTCGAATTGACCCGGGGGCGGATCGCCTTTGATGAAGACGGGCCGATCGATCCGCGCCTTGATGTTGAGGCCGAGGCGAGCGCCAATGGCACCGATGTTGTGATCGATATTACAGGCAGCGCGCTCACCCCCGAAATCGCTTTCTCCTCCTCGCCGCCTCTGCCCGAAGAGGAAATTCTTGCGCGGCTGCTATTTGGTGGATCGATAACCACTTTGTCGGCGACCGACGCGCTGCAACTCACCGCGGCGCTGGCGGCATTACAAGGAGGCGATGGCGGGCTTGATCCAATTGGTGAATTGCGCCGCTCCATCGGGCTCGACCAATTGCGCATTGTCGCGGCTGATCCGGTGATCGGGCGCGGCACGGGGGTGGCGCTGGGCAAGAATTTGGGCCGGGGTTTCTATGTTGAATTGGTGACCGATGCGCAAGGTTACAGCGCCACCCAAGTGGAATTCCAGATCACCAGCTGGCTCGCTTTGCTCGGAACCGTTAGCACGATTGGGCGCGACAGCGTGTTGGCTGAAATCTCGCGTGATTATTAAGGCAGGTGGCCGGGGCACTTAGGATCGATAGAGCTTGGCCTCGGCCGCGCGCCGTCGCACAAGGCCTTTAAGAACGCGCCCCGAAGCCATGTTCCAGCGGGCAAATTCGGCCGCAGCTCCATGATGGTCACCCGCGACATGTTTGCGCGTCAATGTCGCGCGGGCGATTGCGCCGGTATTGTAGTGAAAGCTTACCATCGCATCGAACTGGTTCTGGGTGCTTGGGGCGGAGCCGATTGCATCGGCGACATCGCGGGCATAGCGTTTGAGGTCGCTGGCAAGCCTTGCATCGC
>JABSPI010000071.1 GCA_013214365.1 Erythrobacter sp. | reverse complement strand
GGCTCGATCACTGTGTCTGGCTATGATGTGGGAACCGCCGATGGCATGAACGAGGCGGGGCTGGTGGCCAATTTGCTTTATTTGGCCGAGGCCGATTACGACGCACCGCAAGGTTCGGACAAACCCAAATTGTCGGTCGGGGCCTGGGCGCAATATGCGCTCGACAATTACGCAACAGTGGCAGAAGCGGTGGCGGGCATGTCGCAGCAACCCTTCCAGATCGTGGCGCCCGCCCTGCCCAATGGCAAAGCGGCCGGCCTGCACCTGTCGCTATCGGACAGCACCGGGGATTCGGCCGTGTTTGAATATATCAACGGCGAACTTGTCATTCATCACGGGCCCCAATACCGGGTGATGACCAATTCACCTGTCTATGACGAACAGCTGGCTTTGACGTCATATTGGGGCCAGATTGGCGGCCTGTCGATGTTGCCGGGGACCAATCGCGCCGCTGACCGGTTCGTGCGGACCTCGTTCTATCTCGATGCGGTGCCGCAGTTCGAAGACCGCCGGATGGCCACTTCGGCGGCGTTCTCGATCATTCGCAACGCCTCGGTGCCCTTGGGTATCCGCGATGAAAACGCGCCCAATATTGCCAGCACGATCTGGCGCACAGTCGCGGACCACGAGGCGGGGCGCTATTATTTTGAATCCGCCGCCAGCCCGAACACATTCTGGGTTGATATTGCCAATCTTGACCTGTCGGAAGACAGCCAGCCGATGAAGCTGAGCCTTAAAGAACATCCGATTTTGGCCGGCGATGTATCGGGCGGTTTTGCACCGGCCGAACCGTTCAAATGGTTGTCGCATTCCGAATAAGGACCCGGCCGCCTCTGGCGCATTTCAGCGGCAGGCGCGGTTTGACCGGCTGATTTGACAGTCGACTTTTTCGTGCGGGCTCTGTCTCTTAGTGGCAGAGCCCGCATTTTTATTTCTAAGGGCCCAAGCGGCGCGATCGGCGCAAACGGCGAGCCTTGTGCAATCTTTCGCGTGTTGAAAATATGTGTAACCTGCGCTTTGCCCGCTCGATCAGAGCTGTGGCCTGGGAGGAAAAAGCTATGATGACATTGCTGTTCGCGCTGTTTTCGGGCGCGATGATTTTGGCCTATCAAGGCAAGCTTGGCAAAGCCAATTGGGTCTTTGCAGGCGGTCTCGTTTTGAGCTTGTTTTGGCTCAATTATCATTCGACATCGACGCTTGGCATCGCGCTTTAGGAGGGGTTTATGACACCGGCTCTTTCACGAAATCTCAACGCTATTGGCGCGCTTGGCATCGCCATTGTTTTNGCCATGGCGTTCTATTTTCAATTCGCATTTTACGATCTGCCTTGCCCGCTTTGCCTGTTGCAAAGGGTGGCATTTGTGGCGGTGGCCTTTGGGCTGTGCCTCAACCTGTTATGGGGCACCAGAGCGCGCAATTATGCGCTGATGATTGTTGCGGCGTTGTTTGGGGGGCTCGCCTCGGGGCGGCAGATCCTGTTGCATATTGTGCCGGGCACGGGCGCTTATGGCGAACCGATCTTTGGCCTGCATTATTACACATGGGCCTTTATCCTGTTCGGCTTTGTGGTGCTGGGCGCGGCGGTGATGTTGCTGCTCGAAGGGCCCGATAGCGCCTCCGACAGCCCCGTTCCCGCGCAGCGTTTTGGCGGCAATGGCTTTGCCAAAGCGGCCTTTTTCGCGCTTGTTTTGCTGGCCGCGGGCAATGCGGTTTCGACCTTTTTGCAATGCGGTTTGGGGGTGTGTGCGGATTCGCCCACTCATTACGAATTGCTCGGCTCGTAAAGCGCGAGTGGACTAGACCATCCGCGCTGACCCATTGGGCGCCATGATGAGGCTTAAAACAAAAAGGGCGGCTCTCTCGAGCCGCCCTTTTCTTGTTTCAGCATCGCTGAGTTTATGCGCTTACCAGCTGAAGCGAGCACGCAGGTAATAGCTGCCGCCGTTAAAGCCAAACGGCGAGGTCAGCGTGTATTCCGCGCCAGCCACACCAGCCCACGGGTTGCGCGTGGGATAGGTGTCGAGCAGGTTTTGCGCACCCACTGCCAATTCCAGCCCCTCGATCACTTCGTAGCCAAGTTCAGCATCGATGGTCAGACGAGCGCCCGCGTCGATCGGCAGGTCACCTGAATCGAGGTGGGCTTCGTAGAAGCTGCCGAAATAGTTGGCCCGCAACAGCCCGCGCAGCGGACCTTCCTGGTGCGTCACATTGAGGAAACCCTTCCAGTTGGGAATGTTTTCTTCAAGTTGACGGATACGCGTGTCCGAAATCGTCGCATCGGCATTGGTCACGCTGGTCTTGGTGTAGTTGATCGCCAGCGTTACATTGGTCGAGCCGCTATCGGTCAATTCCAGATCGGAATTGGCGACAAAGTCGATACCTTGCGTGCGGGTGTCAAACGCGTTGTTGAACACTGCGAACGAAGCAAGATCTTCGAACCCGGTGAAATCTTCGCGATTGATCGCCCCGGCTGCTGCCAATTCGGCAATCAGACCAGCGGTGTCGGTGCTGGTGACCGGCACGCCTGCATTTTGCGCGAACAATTCCAGAGCAGCCGTGAAGTCGATCTGGGACGAACGCGAAATGCGGTCTTTCAACTTGATGTTGAAATAGTCGATCGTGATGCTGACCGGGCCGACATCGGCGGCCACACCAAAGGTGATGCTGTCCGATTTTTCCGGGCCAAGCGTCGGACGGAAACCGTCGATCGATTCGACAAAATCAGCGGCAATCACACCGGCCGGGCTCAGCAGCGGGAAGGTTCCCTCATCACGCAGCACACCGCCGACAAAAGCGGTGGTGACGTTGGTGACGTTGGCCTGACCTGCCGACGGAGCGTGGAAGCCGGTCGAATAGGTGCCGCGCACGCGCAGATTGTCGGTGACGCGGAACAGGCCGCCCAATTTCCAGGTCGTGGTCGAACCGAAGCTCTTCGTGTCTTCGAAACGCACCGCGCCTTGCAGGGTCAATGCCTCGATCAGATCGGCTTCGACGTCGACATAGACAGCGGTCGAATCTTCCTTGCTCGAGCCGGCATTGTTCGGCGAGAAACCGCCAAAGCCGTTCGAGCTAGAGGAGAAACCCTGCCCGGTCGGGTAGGCCGAAGATGGTGCCGCAAGCGGACCTAGCTCATAAGACGCACGGTCGCCGGCTTTAATCGTGAATTCCTCATCACGATATTCCGCGCCAGCCGCCACAAACACCGAGCCGGTGCCAACCAGGAACTCGTAACCGAGGTCGAAATTGACGATATTTTCGGTCTGGATGTAACCGCCCGGATTGAACTCGGTCGGGGTGTTCGGACCCAAGGATGCGTTGATCGTATTGCGGATGAAGAAGTCGGATTCGCTCTGACCGTGACGATAGCTCAGGTCATAGGTCAAACCGCCAAACACTTCGCCTCGCACACCACCAGCGATCGAGAAGTCGGTGATGTCACCGACAAAACGCGGGGTGAAACCGCCCGGAAACAGTTCGACAAACGAGAAGCAATTGCCGTCAAAGCCATCGCCTGTCACCTGAGCCAAAATGGTTGGATCGGGAAGTAGGCCGCCGCCAGCGGTCAGCGGAATGCCAGCCGGGCAATCGCCCGCGCTATCAACCGATAGGTCGCCAACACGCACCGAGGGAACGCCATCAGGGTCTGCAGCACCGGTGAGCGGATCGACCAGCGGACCTTCGTAAACGCCGCCGCGATTGGTGGGGTTACGGAAGAAGAAGCCGCCATCGACATTGCGCGATGCGTAGTTACCAAAAGCGTAGAGCTCGATCGCATCTGACACTTCGTAGCCCATATTGACGAAGCCTTTGAAGTCGTCGCTCAAAATGGGTTGGCCCCAGATTTGGGCCGGATCGTTCACCGCGGTGTTGCCAGCCGCGATCAGCGCAGCGGCATCATCGCGCTGAACCGAGCGGCTGGTGTCGTCTGCTTCGCCGAATTCGGCGCTGAAATTGGCAAAGCCGGAATCGCCGATTGGAACGCCGAAATTGGCTGCGAGCGTGTAATTGTCGCCATCGCCCGCATAAGTCGACCCCCAGCGCGCCGAGACAGTCCCGCCATCGGGCGAGTCTTTGAGGATGAAATTCATCACCCCGGCAATCGCATCAGAACCATATTGCGAAGACGCGCCATCGCGCAAAACTTCGACTTGTTTGATCGCTACAGCCGGGATGACCGAGATGTCGGGGCTTTGCGCGCCGTCGGAAATACCACCGCCCAAGAAGGCGATCACAGCACCGCGGTGCTGGCGCTTGCCGTTGACCAACACCAAAGTGTTGTCAGGAGAGAGGCCGCGCAGGTTCGCCGGACGAATAAAGGTCGCCGCGTCAGAAATGGGCTGAGTGTTCACGTTGTAAGAGGGAACCGAAACACGCAGCAAATTGCCGAGGTCGCTATCCGCCTGGTTGGTAAGCTCTTCGCCGCCAACAACATCGACGGGAGCCACCGTGTCAGCCGAGGAACGCTCTGCACGGCGCGTGCCGGTCACGATGATCGTGCGATCATCTTCCACCATTTCGGCATCCTGAGCCAGCACGGGTGTGGCAAGCGGCGTAACAAGGGTTCCAAGTGGCACTGCACTAAGCAGGAGCGCCTTATATCCTAGTTTCATACGTAAGCCTTCTCTGTTCATTTCTTTTGTTATTATATTACGTCTGGGTTGCCAGACCGTGTTGGTATCTGCGCGCAGACCCGAACAAGTCCATGAAAATTTCTCCACTCCTGTGTGAAATTTCTCAACCGTTACTGATTTCCAACACTCTGCACACGCCCGTGGGGGCCGTTTTGGCGCGTGTGGAAGGCGTGTTCGGACAATGCCCGATGGCGATTTGCGGCCATTGGTGTTGAGGTCAGCTGGTGGCTCAGACGGCGCGCCGGCGTCGCACTGCGCGCAGCAATTTCCACAAGGCCCATCCGATCGCTGCTGCGATCACCAACAAAACCCCGCCAAACACCAGATAAAGCCAGGGATGATGGCTCAGCATGCGGGCCCCGGTATTGTTTCGGATCTGGTATGCAGTGTTGTAATCCGCGGGCATTTCCAGCACCCCGACGCGCGCGGCATAGGCGGCATACTCAGCTTGCAGATCGGCCAGAATGGCGGGCAGGTCCCCCGATAAATCAGTGGTCTCGCCCGGATCTTTGGCAAGGTTGAACAAGCGCCATTGGCCATCGCCCACCGGGGGCATGCTGCGGGTGATCTTGTAATCGCCTTTATACAGTGCGCTGTTGCCCGACACCTCGATTGCGCGCACGTCATTGGGGGCGTAGACGCTTGGCGTTTCTCCTTTGAGCACGGGCAAAAGGCTGCGCCCGCTGACCGGTTCGCTTGGCTGTGGGGGCGGGCTCGCGCCGACCCATTCGAGCAGGGTGGGAGCAATGTCAGTGATCATTGCCGGGCTGTGCACTGTGGCCGCCTCGACCCCTGGGCCTGCAATGATCAAGGGCACGCGAATACCGCCTTCTGTGGCGTAGAATTTGTACCATGCCCCCGGCGTTGCCGCCGCTGCGGCCCATTCCGGACCAATAAAGCCCCAGGCCCCGCGCCCGCCCATACCTTCCAGGCCAATATGATAGCCGGTGAGGCGGTTATAAAACCCGAGCGCGGCATTATCGTCACCGCGCGAGGGTTCGGGCCCGTTATCCGATGTCACCACGAAGATCGTGTTGTCATACTGGCCCTTTGTTTTCAGATATCCGATGAACCGGCCAATGTGATGATCCATCGCATCGAGCATCGCGGCATTGACCTCCATGCGCGCGGCATAGAGCGCCCGCTCCTCCTCGCTCAACGCCTCCCACTGGCGCAAATCGGGCGCCGGATCGGCCAATGCTGCATCGGCTGGCACCAGCCCCAATTCAATCGCTTTGGCGTGGCGTTCATCGCGCAATGCGTGCCAACCGGCATCATAGCGCCCGTCATATTTGGCAATGAATTGCGCCGGCGCCTGCACTGGAATATGGATCGCTTGAAACGGCAGATAGGCAAGGAAAGGTGCCTCTTGGTCGGTTGTTTCGAGATATTCGATCATCTTGTCGACGATAAAGCGCGAGGAATAAAACCCCTCGGGCAGGCCGGTTGCAACGCCATCTTCATACCACGGCGCCTCGGCGTAAAACGGGATGTAGGATTTGTCCTCCCAATTGTCCGCGCCCGATGCGGCAAGCGCAAAGCTGCGGTCGAAACCGTGATTTTGCGGCATTTCATCGGGGGTCTCACCCATATGCCACTTGCCGGTCATCAAAGTGCGGTATCCATCGGTGCGAAGCCGGTCAGCGATGGTCAGCACGCCCGGCTCAAGCGCCATCGAATAGCCGGGCGCACCCACCTGATCGGGGGGCAGAACTTCGGGAATCGTGGCAATGCCGGTGCGGTGATTGTCGATGCCCGTCAGCAGCATTGCGCGCGAGGGCGAGCACAGCGGCGATGCCCGATATTGGGTGAACATCGCACCGCGCCGCGCCAATGCGTCAATATGGGGCGTGCTCGCCTCCCCGCCATAGACGCCAAAATCCATCAGCGCGGCATCATCGACCAGAATGATCACAATATTGGGCCGGTTGACCTGCACGCTTGCGGCATCCTGCGCTCTGGGTGTTGCCGGAAACAGGCCAAGCACTGCGAGGATCAGCGCAAGGCCAATAAGTGTGCGCAGATGGGCGGATGATGAAATGGCCATGGATTGTTTGCTTTGCTGTTATTGGGGCATCGCCGAGACCTTGATGGCTGACGCGGACAAGGCCTGTTTTCTGGCATTGATAGTGTCACAAAGCAATCAAGGTCAATGCGCAGCGCCGCCCGGCTTGAAATCCTCGCCTGTTTCGCGCCAGCCCATCGCTTAGGCACAACCCCTCAAGTTGACATCTAAAACGGCACTATTTATGCCAAAAGGAGCATACGTGGCGCAATAAAAACACTCAGGCCGCCTGTGCAAAGGGGAGAGATATAGTGGGAAAACTGGAACTAAGCGCGATTGAGCGTGGTGTGTCGAAATTTGCTATTGCGAGCACTTTGGCATGCGGTTTGTTGAGCGCGCCGGCGCTGGCGCAAGACGCGATAGAGCTCGACGAAGCGGCTTTGGAAGCCGATGACAGCGTCATTATCGTGACCGCCACGAGGCGGGCGCAAGATGTTCAGGAAATCCCGATCGCTGTGACCGCAGTCAGCCCGGTGGAGCTGGAGCGTCAAGCGGTCGTCAATGTGACCCAGATCAGCCAGGTCTCTCCCAGTTTCTCCAGCTCCAACGCGCAAAATTCCGGCGGCACCAATGTGCTGCGGATCCGCGGNGTGGGCACCACATCGAACAATATCGGATTTGAAAGCGCGGTCGGCATTTTCATCGATGGCGCCTACCAATCGCGCCCGGGCGTTGCCTTGTCCGAATTTGTTGATGTCGAACGGCTCGAAGTTCTGCGCGGCCCGCAAGGCACGCTGTTTGGGCGCAACACTTCGGCTGGTGCGCTCAATATCACCACCCGCCGGCCGGACCTGTCCGAATTCGGCGGCTTCGTGAATGCCAGCTATGGCAATTATGACATGTATTCGGTGCAGGGCGCGATCAATGCGCCGCTGGTGCGCGACACACTCGCTGCGCGGGTCACCGGGGCCTATCGCAAGCGCGATGGTTATGTGAAAGTGGTCGATGAAACCGGCGAGATCGGCCGCACCAATGAACTCGATCAATTCCTCGTGCGCGGGCAATTGGGTTTTGAAAGCGAAGGCGGGATCCGGGTCCGGTTGATCGGTGATTATTCCGAAGTGAACGGCAATTGCTGTGCGCCGGTGGAATTGCTCAAATCCGGGCTTGAAACGGGCGGTGTCTTTGCCGCGGCGGGGCTTGGCCCGACCGGGGGCAATTTTGTCGACACCGGCGCGATCCTGCCCAATGATGTGGGCGCCGCGCAAGAGGCGCTCGACAGCCTGACCGCCTCGCAAAGCCTGGTGCCCACCAGCAATCTTGATCAATGGGGCATCACCGGCGAGATTGAAATCCCGCTGGGTCAGGCAGCTGATCTGATTTACATCGGTTCGTATCGCGATTTCCATTCCGAGAGCATCTCGGATTCCGATTTCACTGCGCTCGATCTGTTCAATGTCGGCCTCGCGCCGGCCGGGACCAGCGATGGCACCGACATCAAGACCATGACGCACGAATTGCGTATTCAGGGTGATGCGTTTGGCGGCAGGCTCGAATGGTTGATCGGGGGCTATTATTCGGATGAGGACATCGATGCGGTCGCATATTCCGAGCTGGGGTCGCAATGGGATCAATTTGTCGGGGCGCTGCTGCTGCCTTCGACGGGCGGCGTATTTGGATTGTCGCCGCTTACCTTGTTCTCGGGCGGGACCAATCCGGCCGGATCAAGCTCAACCAACCGGTTCATCCAAAAAAGCAAAAGCTGGTCGATTTTTACCCACAACACGCTGGAAATCTTTGACGGGTTCAAGGCCACAGTGGGGCTGCGCTATTCCGATGAGAGCAAGGATGGCGCGTTTGAACAACTCGCATCCAATCCCGGCGCATGTCCGGGCATTGTCAGCAATGTGGTGGGCGCACCGCTCAACGGCGCGCCGCCCATTCCCGGCGCGCTTGTCCCGACGATCCTGATCACCGGGTGTTTCCCGTTTGTGGCGCCGGCCGATCTGCCCGCAGCGGCGGTTCTGCCATTGCCGCAAACCTTCTCGGGCACGTTTGACGATGATGAGCTGATCTATACCGGTAAATTGTCATACGAATTTGCCGCGCCTGTGAATGTCTATGCCAGCTTCACTCACGGCTACAAATCGGGTGGCTTCAACCTTGATGCGACCGCCGCGATTGGCGGGGGTGATCCGCGTTTTGCTTCGGAAGAGGTTGATGCATACGAAGTGGGGATGAAGGCGCGTTTGCTCGACAATGCAATCACGCTCAATGTGGCTCTGTTCCACGAGGAGTTTTCGAATTTCCAAGTGCTCGAATTTACCGGTGCACAGTTTGAAACCTTCAACGTTCCCAAAGCGGAATCGACCGGTTTCGAACTTGAATCGTTGATCCGGGCAAGTGATGCATTTGTGGTCAATTTCGGGATCACCTATACCGATGCGGTCTATCCCGATGATTGCGCCACCACTGCCGATCCGTTGCGGGTGCAAAACCTGTGCGGTGCGCCGCTCACCAATGCGCCGCAATTGGTTGGCATTATGGGGGCCACGTTCACACAGGATATCAGCGACAATCTGGAATTCTTCCTGAACGGCCAGGTCCGCATGGAAGATGATCGTCGCACCTCGACCCAACCCTCGACCCCGCCGACCAATGCGGCTGATCTGGGCAATACACCGCTGCTGCCATTTGATGTGCAGGACGGCACCACCAAGATCAATCTGCGCGCCGGTATCGGTCAGCCCGGTGGTGGTTGGGGGCTCGAAGCCTGGGTTACCAACCTCACCAATGAGGTGACCCGCGGTGTGACCTTCAGCACCACTTTGCGCTCCGGTTCGCGCTCTGCCTTCCCGCAAGAGCCGCGGATGTATGGCGTGACCTTGCGCGGCGAGTTTTAAACCGCGCGCAAACTGGTCCAAATCAAATAAGGGGCGGCACCATCAATGCCGCCCCTTTTTTAAAAGGCCCTTCATCGCAGGACACCAGATGCGGCGATGGATGATGGCACCAAACCGCTGCCTGTGTTGCGATGATGGGCGGCAGCCAAGAGACAGATTGGACGCGTAGGAAAGCGGATGCGTCCAGATTATTCAGACTAAGGGGCGGTCGCATATGAGCCGGGCGAAATGGATTTGGTTGGTCCTNTTAGGGGNCGTTTATGCCGGTTTCTGGCATTGGTATGGCGGNAATGGGGACCCGCTTAGCCAAGAAGAGGGGATGGCCATGCTCAACCGGGTGGAGCAGGTGCACGGCGTGAAGTTGGACGATGCCCCCGAAGGCAGTATCAGCCGCAATCTGCTTGCGATGCTGCCCAATGATGACGGCAAGGAATTTTACGCGGTCAATCTGGAAACCCGCGCCCAAGGGCCCGAAGCGGTTGAGGCGGAAGCAAAGTATGCAGCNATCGTCATGCCGCTCTTGCTCGAGCGGGGCGGGCATCCGGTGTTTTTGAGCGAGCGCGCCGGTTTGATGCTGGGCACATTTGGCAATCAGGTCGACCGGGTTGCGGTCGTGCGATACCGCTCTTTGCGCGATTTGATCGATATGATCGGGGATGAACGCATGTTGGAGGGCAATGCGTTCAAGACCGCGTCGCTGGCGCACACCGAAGTTTTCATCACCCGGCCCACCATCACCTTTGTCCAGATGCGCGTGATGGTCGCCATGCTGCTTGGCTTGATTGCGATTGGCGGGCTGTGGGTGATCGGTAAAGTGGAACGGCGCGGCGCTGATGTCTGACCGCGTTGAACCGGTGAACAACCCCAATGGGCGGTTGATGACCGATCCTCCGGCATTGCTGCGCTATGTGATGGGCCGTGTGTTTGACCGCCTGCTCGATCCCGCTCGGCAAGCCAAAACCCGCGCCCGTGCAGAAGCGCGCCGGGTGCGTGAGGGGCGCGCGCATGTGGTGGAATATTTCCACCAGCACGACGACCCCTATTCGATGTTGGCGATCCAAGTGATCGACACTTTGTGCGCGCGCTATGACATCGAATTGGTCCATCACGATATCCGCGCAACCGGGGGTCAGAACCAACCCGAACTGGCGAAATTGGATGTCTGGGCGCGGCGCGATGCGCAAATGATCGCACCGCATTACGGGTTAGTCCCGCCCAGTGAATTGGACCCGGCGCAAAACCCTGTCGCGGGCGCGGATGCGCTCGATCGCGGCAGTGCGCGGTTGGCCCAATTGGGGCATTATTCGGGCGCGATGTTCTATTATGAGGGGGAATGGTATTGGGGTGTGGACCGGCTGTTCTATCTGGAGCAAAGATTGCGCGATCTGGGCGTGTGCCGCGAGCCTGCGCTGCCCTATATTTGCCCGCGTCCACAAATTGATGTGAGCGGGGTCGATGCCAGCGACCTGACGCTCGATTTCTATCCCTCGCTCAATTCCCCCTACACCTCGATCATCTACGACAAGACCCTTGCGATGGCGCGGGAATGCGCGATCAAACTGGATCACAAACCGGTTTTGCCGATGATTATGCGCGGCGTGCCCGCAACCCGCGAGAAGGGCATGTATATCATGTTCGACACCAAGCGTGAGGGCGCGCATCTGGGAGTTGATTTCTGCCCGGTGATGACCCCGATCGGGGAGCCGACGCGAAAACTGTATTCGCTTCTGCCATGGGCGCGCGAACAGGGGCGCGATACGCATTTGCTTTCCGCTGCGCTTGATCTGGCGTTTCGTCAGGGTACCTCCTTGGGCCGCAGCACTGGCCTGCGTAAAGCGGTGGAGCGCGCCGGGCTTGATTGGTTCGCGGCGCAAGCCCATCTGGGCACCGATGGGTGGAAGGCACAAACCGCGCGCAATCAGACCGAGATGACCGAGGAATTGGGCTTGTGGGGTGTGCCCAGCTACCGTTTGCGCGGCGGCGATGATGCGGATCTGTGCGTCTGGGGCCAAGACCGTTTGTGGCTGATCGCTCACGAAATTCGCCGCCGGGGCAAATCGATTTAAATTATGGCACATGCGGTGCTATAAATAAGGTTTGAGGATTGAGAGGGGCATATGCGCCCGACAAAGACTGCAATATCCGACGCACTCAAAGCCGAGGCGCCCGCGAGCGATGGCCGCCGTGCACGCAGCCAAGCGAGCCGCTCCAAAATCGTCGAGGCGTTGATGGAGCTGATCGTAAGCGGCCACAGCAATCCCAGCACCGCCAATATTGCCAAGCAAGCCGGTGTCGGGCTGCGCTCCGTGTTTCGCCATTTTGACGACAAGGATGCGATCTATCGCGAAGTCGATGCGATCCTGGTCCGCGCCTATCAGCCGGTGATCGAGGCGCCGTTTCAATCGGAGGATTGGCAGAGCCGCCTAATGGAAATGGTTGAGCGGCGTTGCCAGATTAGCGAGGAATTGGCCCCCTATCGCATTTCATCCGCCGCAGCGCGGGAACGATCGGCCTTTCTCAAGGAGAATTACCAGCAACTGCACAACCGCGAAAAGTCCCGGCTCAACGCGGTTTTGCCCAGCCATATGCAAACCGGCACGCCGGTCGGGCGGGCGATATTGGTGGCGATGAGTTTCGACACCTGGCGATTGTTGCGGCTTGATGAGCATTTGTCCGCGGATGAAACCGTCACCGCGGTGAAACGTCTGGTCAGCGACATAATCGACCGCGCCGAGGTGTAATCACACCCACCCCGCTTGCTCCGCCCCGTCCGCCCTTCCCCTATTCCCGCTGCATTCCCCGCCATGCCGCGCGACAAAGCGTTGGACTTGTACCCGCTCGGCGATATATTGGCACCATTAGTGCAATAATATGGAGCGGGCCCGATGAAAGTGGTCAATCAAACCATTCCCTCTGCCGAGCAGATGGCGCAGTTTTTCGGCGGTGCCGATGACGGGCCCTTTGTCATGGTCAACCTGCTGAAATTCAAGTCGCGGGCCAAATATCCCGATGGCCGCGCAACCGATCTGAGCGGGGCCGAAGCCTATGCGATTTACGGTGAGGCAGTGCAGCAATGCATTAAGGATGTGGGCGCAACCGCCGGTTTTTCCGGCGCCGTCACCGGCCTGCTTCTGGGCGAGGTGGAAGACAATTGGGACATGGTCGCTCTGGTCGAATACCCCTCGCTTGATGCCTTTCGCGCAATGATGATGTCGCCCAAATATCAAAAGATCGCCGTGCACCGCACCGCTGGCCTTGCGGGGCAATTGAACATTCGCGCAAAGTCCGCCTAACCAATCAAATCCTAAATCGCCGGCTTCGTCGCAGGGCCCACTTGCATGTTTGCGTGGGCGCGCGTGGCGCGCGAGTTTGCGCGATCTCGCTCCGGCCACAACGCAAGCACCAGCATGAGTGCGGCAATGATCGGCAATATAGTCGCCGCGGTTGCCCCGGGCGCGGTGCCGATTGTTTCAAGCGGCTTGTATATTCCCACCAATTTGCGCCCGCCATATTCGAGCAGGATAAACAGCCACAAAAGCGGGATCATCGATTTGTAGCGGATCGCAGCAAGCAACATCACCAGACCCATTGCCAGCTGCGCCAGACCCCACAGAGCAAAGATCGTCACCACGCTTTGCGCGCCGCCTTGGGTGTAGGCATCGAGCGGGATGGTCGCGATGCTTTGCGCCCCGCCATCAGGAGCAAAGATATGGTGCTGGCTGCGCCACAAGGTCGCCGCAGTCAGCGGATAAAACAGCCACAGCGCAAGCCGGTTGCCGCGATAGGTGTTGTCAAACTGGGCGGGGAAAAGGCGGTTTAAGATGCGTTTCATTGCAAGAACTCCCGGCAGGCTGACGCGTCCAGAATGGGGTCGACACGTTGGCGTGCATCGCCGGGCAAAGCGACATATCTGGCGCGCAGATCAGCGAGGCATTTGAGCTGGTATTTGAACGTGCCCTGTTCATAGGGCATGCCATCAACCTCGATCCGGAAGGTCTTTTCCCCCGCCTCACTGGCGCGCGCATTGGCCAACAGGAAGGGGACATAGACCCGCCCCATTTCAGCCAGCAATTGTTCGACCACCGGGGCAAAATCTGCATCGCCTGCATCCCATTCCCCGTCGATCCCCGAGGCATCATCGACATGCAAAAGCCAGCGGAAAGTGTAGGGGAAATCGGCGCGCATCATGTTTTGTGCGGTGGGGTCCACGCCGAGCTGTGAGAGTTGGCCATACAGTCCAAACTCAGCCAGCGAGGGACGTGTGCCAAACAACCAATGGCTGTTCACCACGTGATCTTCGAGCGCGCGCAAGACGCGGCGGGTGGAGTCCTCGATCAAAGGAAAGTTTTCGCGCGTGCACCCCACGATACCCATGCGTCCGACCTGCCGGGCGCGAAAATGATCGGCCATCCCCTGGCTTGTTTGCAGACCGCCGCCTTTGAGCGCATCAAAAGACAGCCAGCGGCTCATCTGCAATTGGTCAACCTCCTCCAACCAGCGATAGCCAAACATCGCTTTGGTGACCCATTCATCAGCAAAATCTTCAAGCAGATGCGCGATGAAAGCGGCGCCCGGATCGGCGGGCACAACGCGGCGCGAGGCGTGACGATTTTCAAGGTCATACAGGACCGGGGTGGAATCGTTGTGATAGCTGCCATCGGGATATTCGATCACCGGGATCACGGGGGCTTTCGTCTCTTCGGAGGCGAGCCGTTGGACATGCGCGCCATAGGACCAGATATGGGTGATCCGGCGATAGCGCAGCAAAGCCCGCATCTTCATCGAATAGGGCGAGCCCAAGGCGCCGTGGATTGTGTACATAAAGCCTCCCGTCTCTTTCTCCAACAAATGACACTATAAATGTCATAAAGCAATTGCCAAGCGCCCCTTCCAATGCATAGATGGTGCTTGCCATG
>JABSPI010000070.1 GCA_013214365.1 Erythrobacter sp. | reverse complement strand
TATGAAGGCGAACGCGGCGATGGATCGGTGTTTGCCAGCGCCATCCGCTTCGATGCCGAAGCCGTCCCGCAAGAGGTTGATCTGCCCGCAATCGCGGCCTTGGCGCCGAGCAAATGGCGGATTGAACGCCGCACGCGTTCGCAAATCGGCGTCGCGCAGGTGCGCCGGACATGGGAAGACACCCCGTTTTACGCCCGCAGCGAATTGGCCTCCAAACTCTATGGCGAAGAGGTGGTCGCGGTTCAGGAAAGCCTCGATATGCGCCGCTTTGCCTCGGGCGTGGTGCAATTCATGCTGCCGTTTCGCATGCCGCGCCGGTCGGTCAAGGGCGGCTGATCGCGCAATGTCCCGATCTATTCGGGCGGATTGGGGGCGGGGGATTTGGGTTTTGGCGTGTCCTGAGCTTCTTGAGCTTCCTGCGCCTCTCGCGCCTCGCGTTCGGCGCGCATTTCGCGCACTTCGCGGCGCATTTTGAGCGCCTGCCACAGGCCAAAGCCGATCGCGATCCCATAGAAGAAGATCAGTTCGATCCAGCCGAAACTGGTGGTGAATTGTTCGATCATGCCCCGGCTCCCAAATGTGTGCTGGCAAAGTCCGCAATTGCGCCCGCGGCCAGATCAGGCGCCTCTTCATGCGCAAGATGGCCCAAACCGCTGAGCACGTCGAGCCGCGAGGTCGCCAGCCAGCTATGCGCCTCCTGCGCCCATTCGAGCGGGATTGTTGCATCCTTATCGGAATGGAGCAGCAGGATCGGATTGGTGATCCGGTCCATTTTGTGGCGCAAACCGGGCAAATCCCAATTGGCCATCATCGCCAAGGCCCCTTTGGTGTGGTGGGAATTGCGCAAAAGCGCCGCGTAACAAGCCAGCCCCGCGCGGTCGATCCGCGAATGGGTTGCCCGGCCAATGAAGCGCTCCGCCTCGTTCCCAAATCCCGCAGCCGCCGAAAACAGCCGCGGCACCACCGGATTGACGAACAGCACTTTGGCGATTGCGGGAAACATCTGAGCAGCCAGGCCCGGAAACGGGCGCAGCGCCGAATTGAGCCCCACGATGGGCCCGCGAAATTCATGGTCCAATGCAATTTGCAAGGCCAATGCCGCACCGGCCGAATGCCCCACCACCATGTCGGGCGCGAACTGGCATGCGTCTAACAAATGCTGGACCGAGCGGGCCATCCGCACAAGCGATGTGTCATCGGGCAAATGGCCGCGTGTGAAGGCATGGCGCGGCAGGTCGCAGGCCAGGATATCGAACCGATCAGCCAGAGAAGGCGCCAGATCGCGCCACGAATGCACCGATGCCCCGGTCCCATGCAGCATCAAGATGCGCGGCCGCGGGCTTGGGCGTGCGCCTTGCGCGCAATCCTCGCCAAAGCGTTGGATGTGCCAGGTCACCGGTCCCACCTCGACAAAGCGCGAGGCATCGCGGTGCGGCCAGATCCGCCCCTCAACCTCCCATCGCAGCGGGCGGCTCATTGGGGGCCGGGCGCGGTCTGCGCGATGGCGCGGTGCAATGCCTTGGCATCGGCGCGCGGCAAAGCGAGATAGCGCGCTTGCATCGCGCTTGCCAGAGCGGGGCCTTCATGGCCCGGACGCGGCGAGATATCGACCACCAGCGCATCGATCCCGCTGCGTGCGATGGCTTTGGCGGCGTTTTGGGCATCTTCGCCGGCCTGTTTGCGGCCCGGTTGGCCATTGGCGTCGAGATTGGCGCGGCCATCGGTCAGCACGACGAGGCTGGGACTGCGCCCTTTGGTGATTGTCGCATGGGCCGCATCGCGCGCCGCGTTCAATCCCATGGCCAGCGGCGTGCCGCCCCCGCCGGGCAATCCCGCCAGAGCGCGCCGCGCCCGGGTCAAGGACCGGGTGGCGGGCAAAATCAATTCAGCGCTCTCGCCGCGAAAGGCGATCAAGGCGACTTCGGAGCGGGTGACATAGGCTTGGGCCAGCATCAGCTCGACCGCGCCTTTCGCCTCGGCCAAACGCGCCGCGGCGGCCGATCCGGATGCGTCCACCGCGAAAATCGTNACCCGCGCGGCCTTNTCTTCAAACCGGCGCACGCGCAGATCATCCTTGCGCATCAGGATCGGCGGATCNCCNGTGTTCGGCGCNNCCGGCGNNNNCCCCTGCGCCGCTTGNATCCCGGCCTCGCGCCGGCGCACCGCCTGCCACGGAACCGCGGCGCGCAATGTGTCGATCAAGGCCAGCCGCGCCCCGCCTCTGGGCATGCCCGGACGCGCGCCCAAAGGTTTCCCGCGCAGGCCCGATTTGCGCCGCTTGCCGGTGCCGCTGGCGCCGCGCTTTGGCGCATTGCCGTTGATCAATTGTTCGAGCAGGTCGGGCGGGATTGCGGCGGCCGCGGCCTCGACCAGCAAATCCTGCAATTGGTCGGGCGTGGGGGTCTCGCTGTCGCTGGATGTGTCCGCATTATCGGGCGGGGGAGGGGGAGGGGGCGGTTCTTGTTCTTGCTCGCTTGTATCGGGCGGGGGCGGGATCTGGGTTGCGCGCGGCGCGAGGACAAGCCGCATGGCCGCCTCAAGATCGGATTGATCGGGCACGCGCCGGCCATTTAACCCGGCGTGATGCGATGCGGTTTGGACCGCATGGATCAAGGCGCGGACCGATCCCACGCCCAGCGCGGCCGCGCCCGCCGCGAGGGCTTGCATATCTGCATCGCTCACCCCCTCGCTCACCCCCTCGCTCACCTGCGTAGGAGAGGGCGGCAGAGTAAGCTCGGCCCATTCGCGCGAGGTCGACAGGTCGCAATGAAAGGCGCTGCGCTCGAGCAGCGAAACCGGCGGTGCATCCTCAGCCTCGATCGCGTCGTCGAGCAGGATCACCCCCACCCGGCCATCATCGAGCGCCTGCGCCAGCCGTCCCGCGATGGCATCCTCCAACCGTTCCGCCATCGGCACGATCAGCACGCCGCCCTCGGCCTCAGCCAACAGACCCCTTGTCTCCACCGGTTTGCCCGCGGCAAGGCTGGCGGCGATGTCGATCCCGCCCAGCAATCGTTCATCATCAATATGGCCGGGCATCCGCCGGCAGGGCAATCGATCGCTCACATCCGCGATCAGCGCGGCCAGCAATGCATCGCGCGCCGGCGTCGCCCCGCGCAGGACCAGCCCGCGAAACATGGTTGGTGCCGATGCAAACAATCGCGCGGCGAGCAGAGCGTCAGGAAAAGGGTCAGAGACGCGCTCTTCACTCACCCGAACAGCTCGTCAATCGCGCGGGTGATGCGCACCGTCGAACCGGTTTCGTCAAGCACGTCGCGCCGCAATCTGTGCCGCAATGCCGACGGGGCCACCGCGATCAGATGTTCGCGTTTGACCGAGCGCGCGCCCTTGAGCGCGGCCAGAGCGCGCGCCGCACGCATCAAGGTCAGCTCGCCGCGCAGGCCATCGGCCCCCACCGCCATGCACAAATGCGCCGCATCGGTCAAAACGCCATCACCCGGGGTCAGTTTATCAAGCCGGTTTTTGCCCCGCGCAATCTGTTTGAGGATCTTGTCATCCTCATCCGCCCATTGCGCCGCGAAACCGTCCGGATCGCGTTCATTCGCCGCGACCAGCCGCATAATCTCCACCCGCGTCTCGATATCCTGCGGCGTGCGCACATCGACCGACAAGCCGAACCGGTCGAGCAATTGTGGGCGCAATTCGCCCTCTTCGGGATTGCCGCTGCCGATTAGGACAAACCGCGCAGGGTGGCGCACCGAGAGCCCCTCGCGCTCCACCACATTTTCCCCCGATGCCGCCACATCGAGCAACAGGTCGACCAGATGGTCTTCGAGCAGGTTGATTTCATCAATATACAAAAAGCCGCGATGCGCTTTTGCCAAAAGGCCGGGCTCAAACGCCTTTTCCCCCGAACGCAGCGCCCGTTCCAGATCGAGCGCACCAATCACCCGATCCTCGGTCGCGCCCAAGGGCAGGTCGACAAACGGCACCGCACGTTTGCGCAAGGGTCCCGTGCCGCACACGTCGGGATAGGCATCCTTGTCCTGTTTGGAGCAGCCATAGCGGCAATCGCGCAAAGCCGTGATCGGCGGCAACAATCCGGCCAAAGCGCGCGCCGCGGTGCTTTTGCCGGTGCCACGATCGCCAAACACCATGACCCCGCCAATGCTGGGATCAATCGCCGCAATCAGCAGCGCCTGCTTCATCTCGTCCTGACCGACGATCGCGGAAAAAGGGAACCTAGCCATATTGCCCCCTTGTGAACCTTTGCGCGCTATTGGACAAGTCCAACTGACAATTTAGCCTGACACTTTATCCTTTTGCGTGCGCGCCTTAGCGTTTTCCCGCGCGGGTCAGGAGCAGGACCGGCAAAAGCCCGGCTGCGAGCAGGATCAGAGCCGGGATTGACGCCTCGGCGAGGCGTTCGTCCGAAGCGAGGCGATAGGTGCGCGTGGCGAGCGTTTCGAGATTAAACGGGCGCAGGATCAATGTCGCGGGCAATTCGCGCAAGGTGTCGATGAACACTAAGGCCGCCGCCGCGGCGAGGCTGGGGCTGAGCAGGGGGGCATAGATTTGCCGCAACACCCGCACAGGCCGCGCGCCCAGCGAACGCGCCGCCGCATCGAGCGAGGGGGGAATGGAATTCATCCCGCCATCGACCGAATTGTACGCGACGGTCAAAAACCGCACGCCCAGCGCATAGATCAAAACCACACTGGTCCCCGTCAGCACCAGCCCCCCGCTATAGCCCACAACGTCTCTCAGCGTTCGGGTAAGCGCAATATCGAGCGCCCCCAATGGCGCGAGCAATCCCACCGCCAGCAGCGCGCCGGGCAAGGCATAGCCCAGGGTCGAGACCCGGATTGCCGCGCGCACGGCGCGATTGTCCGAGCGCGTTTTGGCAAAGGCCAGCACCAAAGCCGTCACCGCGCACAAGACCGCCGCGGCAAGGCCGAGATAGAGGCTGCCGCTGATATAGCCCCACAGATCGCCCGCCCGCACAGGCGTATCGATCACCGCGCCCGTGCCCGGCCCCACCATATCCGCAGTGGCAAGGTCCCCCATAGCCAGCCAGCCCAGATGCGCGACCGGCACGCCAAATCCCAAAATCACCGGCACCGCGCAGGCCAATAAAGCCCATCCCTGACCCCAAGGCGTCAGCGCCACCATTGGCCCATCATCGCGCGCCGCCAATCCATCCTTGCTGGCGGTGCGACCGGTGCGGCTGCGCGCTTCCCACACGACCAGGGCGATCACAAACACCAACATCACCGCCGCCAGTTTGAGCGCCGCCTGTTTGTCACCCATCGCCAGCCAGCTGCGGAAAATGCCGGTGCTGAACGTGGGGATGGCGAAATATTCGGCGACCCCGAAATCGGCCAGAACCTCCATCAAAACCAGCGCCAGCCCGCCCGCAATTGCGGGGCGCGCAGTGGGCAGGGCAACCCGCCAAAAGGCGCGCACCGGGCCCGCGCCCAAAGACCGCGCCGCGGCAAATTGGCGCGCGCTTTGCGCGGCGAATGCAGCGCGCGCAAGCAGGTAGACATAGGGGTAGAGAACAATCCCCAAAACAAACGCACCGCCCGGCAATGAACGGATTTGGGGAAAGGTATATTGATTGACCTGCCATCCGGTCACCGCGCGCAATCCGCTTTGCACCGGGCCCGAAAAATCGAGCAGGTCGGCATAGATATAAGCCGCAATATAGGCCGGCACTGCCAGCGGCAGGACCAGCGCCCACGCCATGATTGTGCGCCCGGGAAACCGGGTGGCGGCAATCAACCACGCACAGCCCGTGCCGATAATCGCCGCAATCGCCCCGGCCAGCCCCATGAGCAATGCGGTGTTGCGGGCATAATCGGGCAAAACCGTCTGCGCCAGATGGGCGATCGCCTCAAACCCGCCCGACGGCGCGGCCATCACAATCGCGGCAATCGGCAGGCCCGCGAAAAACGCGATCAGCAAAGCGGCCATGCTCCACCCATCAGGCAAAATGCCGGTGCGCAATTGCCCCGATTGGCGACTTGCAGGTTGCATTGGGGAGTTCATCTGGTCATTCACTGTCGCGCGCGCGCCGACAAACCGGCGCCGCCCGGCACTATCCGCCTTGCATACAGGACCATATTTTGAGCCTCGAATTTCGACATATTGCCCATGCTTACGGAGAGGAACAGGCGCTGCACGATATCTCGTTGAGCGCGCCGACGGGAAAAATCACCTGTCTGCTTGGGACGTCTGGATGCGGAAAGTCAACCTTGCTCAACCTCGCCGCTGGGCTGCTCAAGGTGCAAAGCGGGGGGATTTATGTTGATGGCGAATTGATCGCGGACCGCGCGCACAATCCACCACCCGAGCAGCGCCCGATCGGTTTGGTGTTTCAGGATGGCGCTTTGTTTCCGCATATGACGATTGCGGCCAATATCGGGTTCGGGATGGCGGGCGATGATATTGGCGCGATCGATGTGTGGCTCGACCGGGTTGGGCTGGCCGGGCTGGGCGGGCGTTATCCGCACGAATTGTCCGGCGGCCAGCAACAGCGCGCCGCGCTTGCCCGGGCGATGGCGCCGGGCCCGCAGGTTTTGTTGATGGATGAACCTTTTGCCAGTGTCGATATCGTCCTGCGCCGCCGCTTGCGCCGCGATTGCCGGCGATTGTTGCAAAGCCGCGGGGCGACCACAGTGATGGTGACCCACGATCCGGAAGAGGCGCTCGATGTGGGCGACCAGATCGCGGTGATGGAGAAGGGGCGCATTGTTCAGGTGGGCACGCCCAGCGATCTGCATGAACGCCCCGCCAGCGCGGCGGTCGGCTCGATTTTCGGCGGCGCGCAGATTGTGTCCGCCCGGCGAAAGGGCGCGAATGCAGACGGGGAATTGGCGACCTCTCTGGGCACATGGCCGGTATCCTGCATTGCCGGCGCGCTGCCCGATTGCGACCGGCTCGACCTGTTGATTCATGCTGAAACGCTCGATTGTGCGCCCGATCCCGGTGGGCTGAGCGTGGTTGATGTCCACCCTCTGGGCGTGGCCAGCCGGGTGCTGGTTATGGCGGC